>NZ_JBJURL010000140.1:0-3706 GCF_046097905.1 Pseudarthrobacter sp. NKDBFgelt
GGAGCCTTCGGAGCTGCCGGACCGGGTGCCGGTGTTGAGGGACGCGCCTCTGCCGCCGGAGCGGCTGCCTTGGGCGCTGCTGCCGGTGCTGCCGCCTTGGGGGCGGCGTCGGGGAAGGCGTTGCGCAGCTTGCGCACAACGGGGGCCTCAATGGTTGAAGAGGCAGAGCGAACGAATTCGCCTAGTTCCTGCAGTTTTGTCACTGCATCTTTGGAAGTAATACCGAGCTCTTTGGCGAGCTCATGTACGCGGACCTTGGCCACATTTCTCCTGTCTCGGTCCGCACCGAGCCAGGCACGAACCGTCTACTTCTTACTGCGGGCCCAAGCCGCAAATGCTGCAGTAGGGCCCATTGCAGAGCGCAACAAAGTTGTCATCGTTGCGCACTCATCGCTGGGAACTCATCGGGTTTCCATCAGTTTTCTGACCCGCTTTCAGGTTGGACGGTTGGTGTTGCAGTTGCCGGAACGCGTGCAACGCTCGCACCTGACGTGATCCGGCGTTCGACGGCGGCGGTACCGGTCGCTCCCTGCAGGGCACGTCCGAATGCTCGCCGCTTCAACGCCAGAGCCAGGCACGATTCGCTGGGATGCAGCCATGCACCCCGGCCAGCCATCCGGCGTCGTTCATCCACCAGGACAGCGTTTGATCCGCTGCCTTCGGCGACGAGCCGGAGTAACTCATTCCGCTTGCCCTTCTTCCGGCATCCGATGCAGGTACGCTCCGGCTGATTCCCGCTTGTTACTGGCACGGTCATCTTCCTGACGTTCATATCTGCTGGCCGCGGACGGCCTTCCTCCGGTGTGAACGGAATGGGGCACGCCCAGGGCGCACGGCTGCCGGCCGTTAGGCGCGGTCTTTACTAGTCTAGCCCCTCCCGGCCTGTCTGCCCGAAACTTCGCGCGCGATTCGAGGCCGGGAGGGCGTGAAAACTGTTCAGTTATCGCGGGCAGCCGCGGCGTCGGACACGATGTCGATACGCCAGCCGGTGAGCTTGGCCGCCAGCCGAGCGTTCTGGCCCTCTTTGCCGATGGCCAGGGACAGCTGGTAGTCCGGGACCACCACGCGCGCCGAACGCGTGGCTTCATCCGTGATGGTGACCGAATTCACACGTGAGGGCGAAAGCGCGCTGGCGATGAAGGTGGCCGGATTCTCGCTGAAGTCGACGATGTCGATCTTTTCGTCGTTCAGTTCGGTCATCACGGCGCGGACCCGGGATCCCATTTCGCCAATGCAGGCGCCCTTGGCGTTGATGCCGGGAACGTTTGCCTTGACCGCGATCTTGGTGCGGTGGCCGGCTTCACGTGCCAGGGCAACGATCTCGACGGAGCGGTCCGCAATCTCCGGCACTTCGAGTTCAAAGAGCTTGCGGACGAGGCCCGGATGGGACCGGGACAGGGTGACGGACGGGCCTTTTGAGCCGCGGTGGACGTCGATAACCAGCGCACGCAGCCGGTTGCCGTGGATGTACTTCTCCCCGGGAACCTGCTCCGGCGGCGGCAGCAGCGCCTCCACGGAACCCAGGTTGACCTGGATCATGTGCGGGTTGTTGCCCTGCTGGATGGTGCCGGAGACCAGCTCGCCTTCGCGGCCCTTGAACTCGCCCAGGACGTTGTCGTCCTCAACGTCGCGCAGGCGCTGGAGGATGATCTGGCGTGCCGTGCTGGCAGCGATCCGGCCGAAGCCTTCGGGAGTGTGCTCGAACTCGCCGATGGGGGCGCCGTCGTCGTCAATCTCGACAGCCCAGATGGTGACGTGGCCGCTCTTGCGGTCCAGCTCGGCACGGGCCTTTTCGAAGGCGCCGGGCGACTTGTGGTACGCCACCAGGAGCGCCTGCTCAATGGTGGGGATCAGGAGGTCCAGCGGGATTTCACGCTCACGCTCCAGAAGTCTCAGTGCGCTCATGTCAATATCCATCAGGCCTCCTCAGAAGGTCCATTGTGTCCAGGTTCCAGACCATCCCCGTTGAGGTGGCTGAATTCGATCTCGACTTTTCCGTTGCGGATCCTGTCGAAAGGAAGTTTTATGGGGTCGCCCTGCTTGGGCTTCATACCCTTTTTCACCGCGATCTCCGGGACGATGGTCACGCCGTCACCGTCCACCGACGTGATCCGGCCCATGACGTTCTCGCCCTGGATAACGTTGATCCTGGCCATGCGTCCCTTGGCGCGGTGCCAGTGCCGCGGTTCCGTCAGCGGGCGCCCGACGCCGGGAGAGGACACTTCAAGGTCATAGGGCCGGCCGTCGTCTCCGGGATCGTTGTCCAGGACGTCGGAGAGGATTCTGGAGATGTCGGCAATGACGTCAAGGCTGACGCCGCCTGTTTCCTCCTGCGGAAGGTCCACCACGACGTGGACCACCCGGTGGGAACCGGCCACGATGACCACGTCCTCCAGGTAAAGGCGGTTGGCCTGGACCGCGGGTTCAAGGAGTGCGCGGAGCCGTTCAGCTTCCGGGTTGTGTGCGGGGGCGGCTTCAGCCTTGCCCGTTCCGGTTTGGTCTGATGAAGCCGTGGCTTCTGCGTTGCTCACGATGCCGCGCCGCCTCCCTTATAGGTGATGTTGTGTGTACTAGCGTAGCTATTTTACCGGTCCGGTGGGGCGGAGATTCCCCGGCGGCGTGACACCATGGTCTGTTGTGAAAGAAGACGATCCGGAAAACCGCCCAAAGCTGCGCTATTTCCGGTACGCCGTTATTTCGTTCACAGTTCTGATTGTGCTCAGCCTGGGATTCTCGCTGATCCCCGCGGATCCGCCGGCGCCCGCGGATCCCCCGTTCTCCGAGCAGGCCAGGGTGGCCGCCCTGCAGGATTCCCTGGATCTGCGCGCTGCGGCCGGGCGGCTGTCAGCCAGCGCCGCGGCAGGCGGCGACGCAAACCCTGCCGCCGCGGCCGAAACTGTGACGTTGCTGACCCTGCAGGCCCGCGCCCTCCTTTCACCGGCGGATTCTTCCCCGGAGAAGGATGCCCCGGGGTCCGCCACTCCCCTGCCGTCCGGCCATTCCGGGCCCCCTGCCGCGGCCGCAATGACGGTGGAGCCCACGCTCGCAGGGCTGGCTTCCGCGCTCTCGGCCAGTGGTGTTCAGCGCCTTAGCGATGCGGCAAAGTCCGACGGCGGGATGGCGCGGTTGCTGGCCGGTGCCGGCACCGCCCAGCTGCTCGCAGCGGAGAACCTCGCCACCGCCGCGGGCGTCGCCGAGGATACACTTCCCCATGCCGGCACGGCAGCGCTTCCGGCCGCCGGCGCGCTGGCGCCCGATGCGACGGCGTCCTCCTGCCCTTCTCCTCTTCCGGAGCCCGGTGTTGCAGTGCGGGAACCATCTGCCGCGGGGAGGCCGGCTGTACTGGTCATTGCACTGTCGGCAGCCGTGGCCACCGAGCAGCAAAGCCTGTACGCCTACCAGGCGGCGCTCCCCCGGCTTGGCTCGGGCGATGCTCCAGCAGCGGAGGCCTTCCTGGGCCAGCATCGGGAACTCGCTGCCCAGGCCGCGGCACACTCCCGTGCCGCCTGCAGTGCCCCGCCGGCACAGCCGCCGGGCTTCGTACTGGACCCTGACTTCCTCGCGGCCCCCCGCGACGGGCTGGCCCGCCTGGAAGTAGCGGCTCTGCCCGCCTACGGGGATGTCATTGCGCAGGCCGACGGCGGGCTGCGGAGCTGGGCGATCGCTGCCCTGCAGTCCGCCGCGCGGCGCGCCGCCCACTGGAACG
>NZ_JBJURL010000141.1:0-3672 GCF_046097905.1 Pseudarthrobacter sp. NKDBFgelt
GGCAGCACCACGGTCATCTGTTCTGACAAGACCGGCACGTTTACCGAAAACCAGATGACGGTGCGGGGCGCCTGCACCAGCCAGGGACCATACCGGGGCGGTGCACGCGGACACACTGCTGCCGCGCGGCGGGGCCGGTGTTCCTGCGCTGGAACTCCGTGGGGTCTGCTTCGGCTACGGCGGTGGGGGCAGGGCAGCAGGAGGCAGAACAACGCGGCGCCGGGCCCGGGGCGGGAGCCCGGCAGGCGACGCCTCCGCGCAGGTGCTCAAGGACATCAACCTGAGCATCCAGCCCGGGGAGGTCGTGGCAGTGACCGGTCCCAACGGGGCAGGAAAATCAACGCTGCTGCGCCATTTCAACGGGCTCCTGCGGCCCACCGCCGGCCGCGTCCTGGTCCACGGCAGGGACATTGCGGGGGAACCGCCAGGCGAGGCGGCACGCTCCGTGGGCCTGCTGTTCCAGCAGCCCCGGGACCAGCTGTTCGAGCGGACCGCCCTCCGCGAAGTGCGCTTCGGCCTGGACCGCCTGTTCCACCCCGACGAGGCCGCTGGCCGTGCCCTGGAGGCACTGTCCGCCGTCGGCCTTTCAGGTGCGGCCGACGCGCACCCCGCCGAACTTCCCGCATCCGGCCAGCGCCTCCTCGCCCTGGCGACGGTCCTTGCCCGCAAACCGTCAGTCCTGGCCCTGGACGAACCCACCGTGGCGCTGGACGGCGGCGGCCTCGCCCTGCTGGACGCTGCGGTGCGTTCCGCGGCAGGGGAGGGCGCCGCCGTCGTGCTGGTCACGCATGACCTTGACTACGCCAGGGCAGCGGCGCACCGCGTGGTGATGCTCGACGGCGGCCGGCTGGACGGCTGATCAGGCCGGGCGCGATGCCACTCCCGGCGGCAGGAAACGCTGTCCGTTGACGCGCTCGGAGGCACCCACCCTGTCGAGGTAGGGCGTGATGCCGCCCAGGAACATGGGCCAGCCCGCGCCCAGGATCATGCAGAGGTCGATGTCCTCGGGAGCGGCAACCACGCCCTCGGCGAGCATAAGGCCGATTTCCTCCGCCAGGGCATCCTGCGTGCGCCGCAGCACCTGCTCCGCCGTTGAGGGGGAGGTGCCAAAGGACATCAGCGCCAGCGTGGACTCCGGGATTTCCTGCGAACCGTCAGGTCCGGTTGCCCACAGGCTCTTCACACCGTTGTCGATGAGCTTCTGCAGGTTGGCAGACACGGCGAAGCGTTCGCCGAAGGCCGCGTGCAGCGACTCCTGGACGTGCTGGGCCACGGGGAGCCCCACCATGGCGCCGAGGGTGAAGGGCGTCATGGGCAGGCCCATGGGCCGCAGGGCGTTGTCCGCCACCTCAGCGGGGGTGCCCTCGTCAAAGGCTGCCGTCACCTCTCCCATCAGCCGGAGCAGGATGCGGTTGACCACGAACGCGGCGGCGTCCTTGACCAGCACAGCCGTCTTCTTCAATCCCTTGGCCAGCTCGAAGGCGGTAGCGAGCACGGCGTCGTCGGTCCTGGGGGCACGGACGATTTCCAGCAGCGGCATCACGGCCACCGGGTTGAAGAAGTGGAAACCCACCACGCGCCCGGGGTGCTGCAGGTCCTCCGCCATGGCAGTGACGGACAGTGAAGAGGTGTTCGTGGCCAGGATGCAGTCCGGTGTGACGACTGCCTCGAGTTCCGCAAAGACCTGCTTCTTGACGTTCAGCTCTTCGAAGACGGCTTCGATCACAAAATCGGCGTCGGAGAAAACGTCCTTGGACACAGACCCCGTCACCAGGGCCTTGGTCCGGTTGGCGGCGTCCTGGCTGATGCGCTTCTTGCCCAGCAGCTTGTCCACCTCGGCATGGACATAGCCCACGCCCTTGTCCACCCGGGCTTGGTCGATGTCCGTCATCACCACGGGGACCTTGAGCTGGCGGGCAAAGAGGAGCGCCAGCTGGCTGGCCATCAGCCCGGCCCCAACAACGCCCACCTTCGTGACAGGACGGGCGAGCTTGCGGTCCGGGGCTCCGGCGGGGCGCTTGGACCGCTTCTGGACGAGGTCCAGGAACGCGTAGACGGTGGCTCGGAACTCGTCGGTCTGCATGAGGTCGGCCAGGGTTTCGCATTCCAGGGCAGCGGATTCCGCCTGGGTCATGGTGCGGTTTGCCTCGAGGATGTCCAGGACCTTTCCCGGTGCCGGCGCCGCATTGGACGTCTTCGCTTCCACGATGGCCCGGCCGGCCTTGACGGCGGCATCCCACCGTGCAGCGGTTGCGGCGTCGGCGGGATCGACGGCGTTGGCCCGTTCCGGAACCACGTCGCCGGAGATGATGCCGGCCGCCCACGCAAGGGACTGCTCCAGGAAATCCGCGGGCTCGAACAGGGCGTCCGCGATGCCGAGGCCGAACGCCTGGGCCCCGTTCAGGGTCCGGTTGTTGCTGAGCGGGTTTTCAATCATTACCTTCACGGCGTTTTCCGGGCCGATGAGGCGCGGCAGGATGTACACGCCGCCCCAACCCGGGACCAGGCCCAGGACGGACTCGGGCAGCGCAAGTGCGCCCGCGCCGGTGGAGACCGTGCGGTAGGTGGACTGCAGGGCAATCTCCAGCCCTCCGCCCAGTGCCGCGCCGTTGATGAAGGCGAAGCTTGGGACGCCCAGGCCGGCCAGCGTGCTGTACACGTCGTGGCCCAGCTGCGCCATCCACAGCCCGTGCTCGCGCTCATCCAGGTTCTTGACGGCGGAAAGGTCGGCGCCCGCCACCAGGTAGTAGGGCTTGCCGGTTACTCCGACGCCGACGATCTCACCCCGGTCTGCGCGTTCCCGCAGGCCCTCCAGGACCTTGCCGAGCTCCACCAGCGTGTTGGGCCCCAGGGTGGTGGGCTTGGAATGGTCCAGGCCGTTGTCGAGGGTGATCAGCGCGAACGTGCCCGGGCTTGGCTTCCCGGCCGGTGCAGGCAGTTCGATGTCCTGGACGTAGGAATGCGTCACTGTTTCGTGGGGGAACAGGTCGGCAAGTCGGGTGAAATCTTCGGCGCTCATGCGGCTCCTTCGGAAACGGTGTGGGTGGCGGAGTTTGCCGGCCGGGCTCCGCTGTAGTCTGTGTATTCCGAGTGACGCGGGTTTTCCCAGACCACCGTGGCGCCCATGCCAAGGCCAACACACATGGTGGTGATGCCGTACCGGACGGAAGGGTCCTCCTCGAACTGCCGGGCCAGCTGGGTCATCAGCCGCACGCCGGAGGAGGCCAGCGGGTGGCCCACCGCGATGGCGCCACCGTAGCGGTTGACCCGGGGGTCGTCGTCGGCAATGCCAAAGTGCTCCAGGAAGCTCAGTACCTGGACGGCGAAGGCTTCGTTGATCTCAAAGAGGCCGATGTCCCCGATGGCCAGCCCCGCGTTCTTCAGGGCCTTCTCGGTGGCGGGCACCGGGCCGATGCCCATGACTTCCGGTTCAACACCCGCGTAGGCGTAGCTGACCAGGCGCATCCTGACCGGCAGTCCAAGCTCCGCTGCGGCGTCGGAGGATGCCAGGACGGCGGCGGTTGCGCCGTCGTTCAGGCCCGCGGCGTTGCCCGCAGTGACGCGCCCGTGCGCCCGGAACGGAGTGCGGAGGCCAAGCCGTATTTGGGCTTCGGCTCGGCTCCCACGGCGGAAACGAAGGACGCGGCGGCCGGATGGTGCAGACCGGGCCGG
>NZ_JBJURL010000142.1:0-3663 GCF_046097905.1 Pseudarthrobacter sp. NKDBFgelt
GGGCCCGGAAATAGTAGACTCAAACGGCTATGACCCGGCAATCACCGGTGAGCTTCCGGAAGAACACGCGGACCGCCTCCAGGCGGCTTGGATCCCGCCGTCCGTCATGGGACGGCTGGGCCGGCTGCTTGCCGCACCGTTCCTGGCCGCGGGGCGATTCCTGCGCAGGACGGCAAAAGCCGCCGCACGCTCCCGTCCTGGTCCTTCCAGGCAGGGAGTGCGCGACGGCGTTCGGCGGCAAAGCGGCGGCTGACCGGCCGCTTTGCCTGATCCGGGCGTTATCCGGCGTAGGGGTCTGCGATGCCGATGTACTGGGTGTAGAGGTATTCCTCGATGCCTTCGAGGCCGCCCTCGCGGCCCAGGCCGGACTGCTTGACGCCGCCGAAGGGTGCTGCGGCGTTGGAGATGACGCCGGCGTTCAGGCCGAGCATGCCGGTTTCGAGGCGTTCGCCCATCCGGATGCCGCGGTTCAGGTCCTTGGTGAAGACGTAGGCCACGAGCCCGTATTCGGTGTTGTTGGCCAGGCGCACCGCGTCATCCTCGGAGCTGAAGGTGATGATGGGCGCAACCGGTCCGAAGATTTCCTCGGACAGGATGCGGGTGCCTTCGGTGACGCCGGAGAGGATGGTGGGCTGGTAGAAGTAGCCGGGACCTTCCACCGGCCCGCCGCCCAGGACGGCCGTGGCGCCGGAGGCAACGGCGTCGGAGACCAGTTCGTGGACCTTGTCCCGGCTCTTCGCGTCGATCAGCGGGCCCACCTTGGACTCCGGCTCGGTGCCGCGGGCGGTGGTCATGTCCTTCATCTTCGCGGCGAACTTCTCCGCGAACTCGGCCGCGACGGATTCGTGCACGATGAAGCGGTTCGCGGCCGTGCAGGCCTCGCCCATGTTGCGGAGTTTGGCGAGCATGGCCCCGGCGACGGCGGCGTCGAGGTCGGCGTCCTCGAAGACCAGGAACGGGGCGTTGCCGCCGAGTTCCATGGAGGTGCGCAGGACAGTTTCGGACGCGTCGGAGAGCAGGCGGCGGCCCACCTCGGTGGACCCGGTGAAGGAAAGCTTCCGGAGCCGGGAATCCTTGATCAGCGGGCCGGTGGTGGCGCCTGCGGTGGAGGTGGGGATGACGTTTAGGACACCGGCGGGGAGGCCGGCTTCCATCATGACGGCGGCGAACAGCTGGGAGGTCAGCGGGGTAAGGTTCGCGGACTTCAGGACCATGGTGCAGCCTGCAGCGACGGCCGGTGCGATCTTGCGGGTGGCCATGGCCAGGGGGAAGTTCCATGGCGTGATCAGCAGGCACGGGCCCACCGGCTTCTTGGTGACCAGCAGCCGGGACTTGCCGTCCGGGGAGACCGAGTAGCGGCCAAACGCACGGACGGCTTCCTCGGAGAACCAGCGCAGGAACTCGGCACCGTAGGTGACCTCACCGCGGGCTTCGGCCAGCGGCTTTCCCATTTCCATGGTCATCAGCAGCGCGAAGTCCTCAGCGCGCTCGGTCACCAGCTCGAACGCGCGGCGCAGGATCTCGCCCCGTTCGCGTGGCGGCACCTTGGCCCAGGACTCCTGCGCCGCGGCGGCAGCGTCCAGGGCTGCCTTACCGTCCTCGGCGCCGGCGTCGGCAAGGCTCAGCAGCACCTTCCCGGTGGCGGGATCCTCGACGTCGAAGGTCTTCCCGGAGATGGCGTCCCGCCATTCACCGTTGATGAGCAGGCCAGTGGGGACAGAGGCCAGAAGGGCGCTTTCGCGGTCTGCGGAAACGGCCGGCTGTGCAGTGACAGTCACGATGACTCCCTCGTCAGTAGGGTTGGTGCAGCCCTTGGCGGCGGCCGGAGTGACCGGGCCCATACAGGCTGAATTACTGCCAGACTACTGCGGCGGCTTCGGGCTGGTCTACGCCGTTGCGCACTGCCGCGTCACGGCGCTGCTGTGCAGCTGCACAGCAGCGCAGGCATCTTGTGCGGGACCGTCAGCGGGCCGCAAGGACGGCGGAGTACAGTTCCCGCTTGCTCACCCGGACGTCCTCGGCCACCGCTGCCACCGCTTCCTTGAGCCGGATGCCCTGGGCCACGAGTTCGTTCACGGCGGCCACATGGTCCTCCGGCGTCCCGGGCGCCTTTTCCGGCGCCCCGCCGAGGACAACAGCGATCTCGCCCCTGATCTCCGTGCTTTCGGCCCACACCAGAAGTTCACTGAGGGTGCCGCGGATGACCTCTTCATAGGTTTTGGTCAGTTCACGGCAGACGGCAACCGGACGGTCCGGTCCGAACCGGTCGCGCAGCGCCCGGAGCATTACCTCCAGCCGGTGCGGTGCCTCGAAGAACACCATGGTTCTGCGCTCCCCCGCAAGCTCGGCCAGGCGCGACGCCCTCTCACCGGCCTTCCGCGGAAGGAACCCTTCAAAGCAGAAGCGGTCCGTGGGCAGTCCGGACAATGCCAGGGCGGTGAGTACCGCTGACGGCCCCGGGACGGCCGTCACGGTGAGGCCGGCCGCGACCGCCCCTTCAACCAGGCGGAAACCCGGGTCCGAAACCGAGGGCATCCCGGCGTCGGTGACCATGACCAGGGTGCTTCCTGCCTGCACCTGTGCTAACAGCTCCGCCGTCTTGGTGGCCTCGTTGTGCTCGTGGTAGCTGATGACCCGCCCGGCCACCGTGACGCCCAGGCTTTGGACCAGCCGGTGGAGGCGGCGGGTGTCCTCGGCTGCCACGATGTCCGCGGTTCCCAGCAGTTCCACCAGCCGCGCGGAAGCGTCACCGGTGTTCCCGATCGGGGTGGCGGCGAGCACGATGCGACCCGCAGGTGCCGGGCCGGAATCAGGAAGGGTGCTGGGGTTAGGGTCCACGCCACCAGCCTACTGCTGCCCGGGACCGCCGGCCGGAAACGGTAGCATGGGCTGGTGACGCAGACCTCGACGCGGCCGGGCGGGACCGGACAGGCCGCCCCCGCGGCATCCGGCGCTGAATCCGCGAGGACAGCAGGCAGTTCGGGCAGTTCCCCCAACCGGCCCTGGGTCAGCCGCCCCGCCGACGCCTTCACGATCGAATCCCTGCTGGTACGGCTCCTGGGCAGTGCCCGCGGATGGCGCGACTACCCGCCGTCGCTGAGGCTGTGGTTCCTGCTGGTCCCCGTCCTGACCGCCCTTACCGGGGGAATCCTCAGGTTTGTCCGGCTTGAGGCCCCACCCAAGCTGGTCTTCGACGAAACGTATTACGTCAAGGACGCATACTCCTACCTGGTCAGCGGCTATGAGCGCGGCTGGCCGGACAAAGCCAATGATGCGTTCAACGCCGGAAACCCGGGGGTGCTGCTGGACTCCCCCGAGTACGTGGTCCATCCGCCCGTGGGCAAATGGATGATCGCCGCCGGCATGGGGATCTTCGGCCCGGACAACCCTTTTGGCTGGCGCTTCGCGGCAGCACTGACCGGCACACTGTCCATCCTGCTCCTGTCCCTTATTGCCCTGAAGCTCTTCCGGTCGCTTCCCCTGGCGGGGGCCGCCGGGCTCCTCCTTGCGGTGGACGGCCACCACCTGGTGATGTCCCGGACGTCGCTGCTGGATATCTTCCTGATGTTCTGGGTCCTGGCCGCCTTCGGGGCCCTCCTGCTGGACCGGGACAACGGCCGGCGGCGGCTGGCGCTCCGGCTGGCGCTCCGGCTGGCGCTGGCC
>NZ_JBJURL010000143.1:0-3651 GCF_046097905.1 Pseudarthrobacter sp. NKDBFgelt
GTGTGTGGGGTGTGTGGTACGGGGTTGTTGTTTGAGAACTACATAGTGGACGCGAGCATCTTTTATAAGAAGCAATTTCCAAGAATATGAACCTGGATCTGGCTGCGCGTGATGGTGTCACTCTTTTGGGGTGGTGTTGTTGGGTGTGGTTGGTTTCTGTGGTTCTCTCGAAAATTAGCGTTTTTGATCTTTTGTGGTCAAGTTTTTAAGAGCACACGGTGGATGCCTTGGCATTAGGAGCCGAAGAAGGACGTAGGAATCTGCGATAAGCCTGGGGGAGTCGATAACCGGACTGTGATCCCAGGGTGTCCGAATGGGGAAACCCCGCCAGGGGCGCGAGTTGCCTGGTGACCCGCATCTGAACACATAGGGTGCGTGGAGGGAACGCGGGGAAGTGAAACATCTCAGTACCCGCAGGAAGAGAAAACAATAGTGATTCCGTTAGTAGTGGCGAGCGAACGCGGATCAGGCTAAACCGTTCCATGTGTGATAGCCGGCGGGCGTTGCATGGTCGGGGTTGTGGGACTTTCCATACCAGTTCTGCCGGGCTGGTGGGGTGTGATGTGCAGGCATAGGTGAGCGGTCTTGAAAGGCCGGCCAGAGAGGGTGTTAGCCCCGTAACCGTAATGTTGTGTACCGCCTGGATGAGTATCCCAAGTAGTACGGGGCCCGAGAAATCCCGTGCGAATCTGTCAGGACCACCTGATAAGCCTAAATACTCCCTAATGACCGATAGCGGACCAGTACCGTGAGGGAAAGGTGAAAAGTACCCCGGGAGGGGAGTGAAACAGTACCTGAAACCGTGTGCTTACAATCCGTCGGAGCCAGTCTGATTCTGGTGACGGCGTGCCTTTTGAAGAATGAGCCTGCGAGTTAGTGTTACGTCGCGAGGTTAACCCGTGTGGGGCAGCCGTAGCGAAAGCGAGTCTGAATAGGGCGTTGCAGTGGCGTGATCTAGACCCGAAGCGAAGTGATCTACCCATGGCCAGGTTGAAGCGACGGTAAGACGTCGTGGAGGACCGAACCCACTTCAGTTGAAAATGGAGGGGATGAGCTGTGGGTAGGGGTGAAAGGCCAATCAAACTTCGTGATAGCTGGTTCTCCCCGAAATGCATTTAGGTGCAGCGTTGCGTGTTTCTTGCTGGAGGTAGAGCTACTGGATGGCTAATGGGCCCTACAAGGTTACTGACGTCAGCCAAACTCCGAATGCCGGTAAGTGAGAGCGCAGCAGTGAGACTGTGGGGGATAAGCTTCATAGTCGAGAGGGAAACAGCCCAGACCACCAACTAAGGCCCCTAAGCGTGTGCTAAGTGGGAAAGGATGTGGAGTTGCGAAGACAACCAGGAGGTTGGCTTAGAAGCAGCCATCCTTGAAAGAGTGCGTAATAGCTCACTGGTCAAGTGATTCCGCGCCGACAATGTAGCGGGGCTCAAGTACACCGCCGAAGTTGTGGCATTCAGATATTAGCTAAGCCCTTGTGGTTCAGGCGTCTGGATGGGTAGGGGAGCGTCGTGTGGGCGGTGAAGTCGCGGTGTAAACCAGCGGTGGAGCCTACACGAGTGAGAATGCAGGCATGAGTAGCGAAAGACGGGTGAGAAACCCGTCCGCCGAATGATCAAGGGTTCCAGGGTCAAGCTAATCTGCCCTGGGTAAGTCGGGACCTAAGGCGAGGCCGACAGGCGTAGTCGATGGACAACGGGTTGATATTCCCGTACCGGCGAAAAACCGCCCATGCTGAACAGGGGATACTAACTGCCCGAGACCTGCCCGATCGCCCTTGTGGTGTGAGGGTTTTGGTGGAGCGCAGGACCTGATCCTGGGAGGCAAGCGTATTAACAGGTGTGACGCAGGAAGGTAGCCAAGCCGGGCGATGGTTGTCCCGGTCTAAGGATGTAGGGCGAACGGTAGGCAAATCCGCTGTTCATGATGCCTGAGATCTGATGGGACCCCCGTTTGGGGGGATTTGGTGATCCTATGCTGCCGAGAAAAGCATCGACGCGAGGTTTTAGCCGCCCGTACCCCAAACCGACACAGGTGATCAGGTAGAGAATACTAAGGCGATCGAGAGAATTATGGTTAAGGAACTCGGCAAAATGCCCCCGTAACTTCGGGAGAAGGGGGGCCCCAACCTTGATACACCCTTGCGGTGTGGAGGGGATCGGGGCCGCAGAGACCAGGGGGAAGCGACTGTTTACTAAAAACACAGGTCCGTGCGAAGTCGCAAGACGATGTATACGGACTGACTCCTGCCCGGTGCTGGAAGGTTAAGAGGACCGGTTAGCCGCAAGGCGAAGCTGAGAATTTAAGCCCCAGTAAACGGCGGTGGTAACTATAACCATCCTAAGGTAGCGAAATTCCTTGTCGGGTAAGTTCCGACCTGCACGAATGGAGTAACGACTTCCCCGCTGTCTCAACCATAAACTCGGCGAAATTGCAGTACGAGTAAAGATGCTCGTTACGCGCAGCAGGACGGAAAGACCCCGAGACCTTTACTATAGTTTGGTATTGGTGTTCGGAGTGGCTTGTGTAGGATAGGTGGGAGACGTTGAAGCCCGGACGCCAGTTCGGGTGGAGTCATCGTTGAAATACCACTCTGGTCACTTTGGACATCTAACTTCGGCCCGTAATCCGGGTCAGGGACAGTGCCTGATGGGTAGTTTAACTGGGGCGGTTGCCTCCTAAAAAGTAACGGAGGCGCCCAAAGGTTCCCTCAGCCTGGTTGGCAATCAGGTGTCGAGTGTAAGTGCACAAGGGAGCTTGACTGTGAGAGAGACATCTCGAGCAGGGACGAAAGTCGGGACTAGTGATCCGGCGGTACATTGTGGAATGGCCGTCGCTCAACGGATAAAAGGTACCTCGGGGATAACAGGCTGATCTTGCCCAAGAGTCCATATCGACGGCATGGTTTGGCACCTCGATGTCGGCTCGTCGCATCCTGGGGCTGGAGTAGGTCCCAAGGGTTGGGCTGTTCGCCCATTAAAGCGGTACGCGAGCTGGGTTTAGAACGTCGTGAGACAGTTCGGTCCCTATCCGCTGCGCGCGCAGGAAATTTGAGAAGGGCTGTCCTTAGTACGAGAGGACCGGGACGGACGAACCTCTGGTGTGTCAGTTGTACTGCCAAGTGCACCGCTGATTAGCTACGTTCGGATGGGATAACCGCTGAAAGCATCTAAGCGGGAAGCTCGCTTCAAGATGAGATTTCCATACACCTCGTGTGTGAGAGGCCCCCAGCCAGACCACTGGGTTGATAGGCCGGATGTGGAAGCGAGGACTAACGACTCGTGAAGCTGACCGGTACTAATAGGCCGATAACTTACACCACACACCACCCCCGCAAACGAACTTCAAAAGCGTTTGCAACTCGGGGGCGGTAAAAAGATAACAAGACTGCTTGCGTCCACTATGTGGTTCCCAACCAACAAACCCACCCGTTTGCTGGCAAGGAACCAACAACTGAATAACAACACCACAATGTTGTAACCACAAAAGATTTCCCACCCAGGTCCTGCCTGGGACGGGTACAAGGGTTACGGCGGTCATAGCGTGGGGGAAACGCCCGGTCCCATTCCGAACCCGGAAGCTAAGACCCACAGCGCCGATGGTACTGCACCCGGGAGGGTGTGGGAGAGTAGGTCACCGCCGGACACACAC
>NZ_JBJURL010000144.1:0-3560 GCF_046097905.1 Pseudarthrobacter sp. NKDBFgelt
CTGCTGGGCAACGCCATCCGCGACGCCCTCGAAGACGGGGACAAGATCAAGCACAGGAAAAAGGCAGCACCGGCAGCGGGGACCGGCTGCGGCAGGACCACGGCTTCTTCTTTTCCTGCGGCCACCGGCGCAGGAACGTCCGCCGTGCTGGGGGCTGCGGCGGCACCCGGGGCCGCGCTCCTGTCTGTGCCGGCAATCCCGGCAATCCCGGCAATCCCGGCAATCCCGGCATGCGGCACCGGAGCCGCGATGTCCTTGATGTACAACGCCTCCACATTGTCGTGGTCGGCAAGATAGGCGATCCGGCCGTCCCCCAGGGGCCGGGGCAGGCGGGCGCGGACACCCGGCGTCGCCTCGATGATGCGGGACGGTCCGTCCTTGTGGCGCAGCCAATGGATGGTGCCGTGTGCTTCTATCGCACTGGCGGAGCCGGTCGTGTCAGGTACTGCCGCACCGAGGTGCCTGGCGGTCTTGAGCAGGGCAGGGCGCCTGGACTGCGAGGCGGAGCCAAGGGTGATGTCCAGCCGAACGGCGTCGGAGCCGAGATCGTGCAGTACCCACAGCTCGCCGGCTGATTCGAAAATGACGCGTTGGCCGTCGGTGGCGGCATGCCGGACGTAGAAGTCCTCGTGGTCCGTGTGCCGGCGCAGGTCCTTTCCGCTGGGAAGGACCGAATACAGGTTGCCGTAGCCTTCGTGGTCCGAAAGGAAGGCGATCCGGCCGTCCACCCACATGGGATCGGCGAGGTTGCCGTCAAGCTCCGGCACAAGGCGTTCAAACTCTCCGTTGCCGTCGGCGTCGATCCACAGCTTTCCCGCGGTGCCGCCGCGGTAGCGTTTCCACCAGGCGGGTTCGCGGGACAGCACGCTGCCCACCACCACGGGCCGTTCGTCACCCACCTCCGGGCCAAAGGCCACGGACTCAACCGGCCCGTACGGGAGTTCCTCGGCCCAGCCGCCTTCCAGCGGGACGCTGTAGGCGTGTGTGTGCCTGCTTTCGGCCTGGCGGAACGCGCTGGTGACCACCACTGAACCGCTGGCAGTGAAACCCTTGACCCGCGTTGTGCTGTGGCCGAAGAAGGTCAGCTGACGGTACCCGCCGCCGTCGACTTCTGCCGATACCACTTCCGGCGCCGTTCCCTGGACCACCGTCCACACCAGGCGCTTCCCATCGGGGGTGAAGCGGGGGTTGCGGGCGGGCAGTTGGAGTGCCGAGACGCGCCAGGCGCGGCCGCCGCCCAGGGGCGCGATCCACACGTCGTCCTCGGCCACGAAGGTGACCAGATCGCCGTGCAGATGCGGGAAACGGAAGTAGCTGGAAAAGGTCATCGTTCGATCATAGTCAACCCTCCTGCGGCCTGTCGGGAGGTGCCGCAGGCGCTGTGGCGTGGTGAGATGGACCATGCGCATCGTCATGGCCGGCGCCTCCGGGCTCCTCGGCACTTCCATGTCAGAAACCTTCACCAAGGCGGGTCACGACGTCGTGTCCCTGGTCAGGGGGGACCCCGCCTCCGCGTCCGAGGTCAGGTGGGATCCCGCGGCCGGTGACCTTGATCCCCAGGCGTTGGCCGGGGCGGACGCCGTGGTCAACCTTTCCGGCGCCGGCATCGGGGACCGGCCCTGGACCCGCAAACGGGTGGAAAAGTTGTTCAGCTCGCGGGTTGGTGCAACGCGGACCCTGACACATGCGATGCGGCAGTTGGATACCCCGCCGGCTGCCTTTATCAGCCAGTCCGGCTCGAACTACTACGGCGACGCCGGCAACACCGTCCTTCGGGAGTCTGCTCCGCCGGGTTCGGGAACCTTGTCGCGGATCTGCGTTGAGTGGGAGGACGCAGCCCGTTCAGCTCCGGACGGGGTGCGGGTAGTTACGACGCGGACAGGCGTTGTCCTCAGCCGTTCGGGCGGGGCGCTGGGCAGGCTGCTCCCCCTGATCCGGCTGGGCCTGGGCGGGCCGCTGGGGAGCGGCCGGCAGTACTGGCCCTGGGTCACCCTGCCGGACGTATCAGCGGCATTCCTCTTTCTGCTCGAGTCACGGGTCAGCGGGCCAGTGAACCTGTGCGCTCCCGAGCAGGCCGACGTGGGCACCCTGGTGGGGGAAATTGCCCATGCACTGCACCGGCCCGCAGCCCTGCGTGTTCCCGCCTTTGTGCTGCGGCTGCTGATGCGTGATCTGGCGGAGGAACTCCTGCTTTCCAGCCAGCGCATGGAGCCCGCGGTGCTTCTGGAGGCCGGATTCGTGTGGCAGCATCCCACGGTGGCACAGGCCGCCCAGTGGGTTTCCGGCAAGGACTAGGTAGGCCGAGGCTCCGCCGCGCACGTTTCGTGGGAGGTGGCCTGTGCAGGCGGACGCGGCATAGGCAAAGCAGCACGGCGGGCGGAAGCGGTAAAGGGGACGGACCAGGGCAGACCGAAAGGGCCCGGGACGACCGGTCCCACGGAAACCGGACCGGACCCGCGAGGATCAGTCCCTTGGAAGGATCTCGCTGATGCGCCACGTGCCGTCCACGGCCACGAGGACCAGACGGAGCTGGCGGCTGGTGGTGGCCGGGCCCGCCCCGACGACGGATCCCCCTGCATCCTTCTCCTCATATGCGGAAGAACTGGAGCGCACTTGCACCAGGGCGCGGGAGGCAGTGGCTCCGTCCTCCATACGTAGCTCGGCAAGGGTGCTGGAAAACCCGGCGAGGACGTGGCCGGAGCTGCGAAGCCGTTCGGATGTCCGCCCATCGGCTGCAGCTGCCGGCGAGCCTTCCGCATTCACCTCGTCGAGCAGCCCGAGATCTCCCGTGCTGAACGCCAGGTCCCGCAGGGCAGCGAGGCCCTGGACAGCCTGGAGGGGGTCCGACGCCCGCGCCTGCTGCCTGGCCGCAGCCACAGGGCCGCCACTGTTGCCGCCCCCGCTGTTTGTCACTGCTCCTTGTTCGCTTCCCCCGCTCTCGGTGGGGGTGCCGGAGATGGCCTGCGCTGTTTCGCTCGCCGCAGTTTCACGTGCTGCACTTTCATGTGCCGCAGTCCCACCCGCCGGAGTATCTGGCCCCTGTCCGCCGTCGGGTTCCTGACCAACGACGGGCTCCCGGGCAGTGGCGGACTCCGGCGCGGGAGCTGGTCCGGCCGGCAGTTCTGCTGCCCCTGCAAGCCACCATGCCACGGCCGCCACCACCACGGCGGCCGCAGGGAGGAGGCCGCGCAACAGTGGCGCGCGGCGCTGCAGGGGCGAGCGGCGCCGTCCCCTGCTGGGGTGAGCTGGGCCGGGTTGTGCCGTGCCGGCATCTGCTGGGCTGGATCGTACCGCGCCGGCATCTGCTGGGCTGGATCGTGCCAGCCCGGCATCGGTTGTGCTGGCATCTGCTGTGCCAACATCTGCCGAGCCAGCGTGCGCGCTGCCAACGTCCGCTCGGCCGGCATGCTTCCCGCCGGAAGGGCGGCGTTCGTTCACGGGCTGTGGGAACGGCATGCGCGGCCCGGCAAAAGACAGGCCGGAGAAGGGCAGGCCGGACCACCTGGCAGTGGCGATCCACCTGCCTGCAGCCTTGTACTTTTCCGCAGCTGCCCCCGGCC
>NZ_JBJURL010000145.1:0-3418 GCF_046097905.1 Pseudarthrobacter sp. NKDBFgelt
GGAGGCAGCCAGGGAAGCGGGTTCCAAAGGGTCCGCTTCGAAGGGCAGACAGCCCTTACCCTGAGCAACCATCTGGGATGCGCGGCCGGCTCGCAAACGAGCTCGGGATACCGGACGGCGGGGTGTTCAATAACTGGCAGGCAATGCTGGAATCCCGGCTGCCGGCCGACGGAATCATCATCGCCACGCCGGACCGTGAACACGCAGCTCCCTTCGCAGCAGCCGCAGCCCACGGCTACCCGATCCTCCTGGAGAAGCCCGTCGCCGTCGACCCCTCCGGCTGTGCGGACCTTGGCCGCATCAGCCGTGAGACCGGCACCAGGGCAACGGTTTGCCATGTGCTTAGATACACCCCGCTGACGGTCCTGCTCAAGCAGATCCTGGCCGGCGGGGCGGTGGGCCGGATCATTTCCGTCCAGCACCTGGAACCTGTCGGCTTCTGGCACTTCGCGCATTCCTACGTCCGCGGGAACTGGCGCCGCGAGGAAAACTCAAGTCCGTTCCTACTCGCCAAGTGCACGCACGACGTCGACTGGCTCTCCTTCATCATCGGCAGCAGGCCCCTGCGGGTATCCTCCTTCGGGCAGCTGGCCCACTTCCGTCCCGAGGGGGCACCGGAAGGCGCAACCCGGCGCTGCACCGACTGCCCGGCTGAACCACGCTGCCCCTACTCCGCGCTGAAGATCTACGGCGCCGGGCGGCCACCGAACGGCGGCAGGCCGGACCCGGCACGGGCGTACTTCGCCGACGTCGTGGATCCTGGCGGCACCCGCGAATCACTGCTGCACGCCCTGGCCACGGGACCCTACGGCCGCTGTGTCTATTTCTCGGACAACGACGTCGTGGACCACCAGGTGGTGAACATCGAATACGAGGACGGCACAACCGCCGCGTTCACCGCCACGGCCTTCACCGCCGCGGGCCCCCGGCGGACCCGCATCTTCGGCAGCCACGGCGAGATCACCATCGAAGCCGGAGCCATCTCCGTCTACGACTTCCTGACCGGAACAACAACTGTCCACCCCGTGCCCGCTGCCGTGCCGCAGGTCCGGGGCGAAAAGCACGAGGGCGGCGACCGCGGCCTCATCTCCGCCTGGGTTGCCGCGCTCGCCGGCGGGGACTGGTCGGGGGTGGTGTCCGGACTGGACGAGTCCCTGGTCAGCCACGCCGCCGTCTTCGCCGCCGAGGAAGCGCGCCGGAACCATGCCGTAGTGGACGTCGGGCGCTTCAGCCTCAGCCAGTAACCTCATCGATGGACACCACAGCCAGGAAGCCGCGGCCCAGGACCTCCGGGGAACCGCTGTCCGAACCCACCACGGCGTCGTAGCGGTCCAGGGCCACCGGCCCAGGCGCCCCGGGCCCGGCAGCGGACCCTGCTGCGGCAGCGGCCGCTGCAGGGTCAGCAGGGGCAGAGACAGTGGCCTGGCCCTGCAGCAGGACGCCGAACTGGCTGGCGAAAAGGGGGTGGGCCCGTTTCTTCGAGAGCTCGATGATGGATGTAAAGCCCTTGTACTTCCCCGCCCGGGTGATGACGTTAAGGTTGCGGACGTCCCCCGTGGGGAGGGCACAGGTGGTGTCGGCCCCGCCAGGGAACCGGAACGGGCGGTACTTCTCGAGGGGATGTTCAGCACCATCCACGGTGAGCAGCAGGAGCTCGCCCTCAACCACGGTGAGCACCCGCTCCATCCCGGGAAACGGCGAGAAGTCCCCGGCTTTGCCCACCTCGGCGATGCTGACCCGCCAGTCCCACCCGCCGTCGTGTCCGGAGGCGGCGCCGGTGTGGCCCGCGATCTGGCGCGTTACCCCGCCGCCGTTGCGCCACGGTTCGGGTTTAAGGTCGGCAAAGCGGATGATCTCCATCTGTTCAGCCTAGTTGCCCGCCCCAGGGCGGGGTGCAGGCGGCAGGTGTCGGCAGCTCCCATCCTTCCCTGCTACTCTCCTCCGGGGGGACAACACGAAAACAGCCTGAAGGAGCCGGGAATGTTCGTCAAAGTGTGTGGTCTCAGCACGCCGGAATCTGTTCGCGAAGCGGTGGACGCCGGAGCGGACGCGGTGGGTTTCGTCCTCACCGCCAGCCCCCGTGTGGTCTCGCCCTCGCAGGCATCGGCCCTGCTGGCGGCGGTCCCTGAACGGGTTTTGCCTATCGGCGTGTTCCGCGACGAGCCCGTTGTTGACGCCGTGGCCATTGCCCGCGCCGCCGGGCTGGAATGGCTCCAGTTGCACGGCACGCGCACCCGCGGGGACGTTGCCACCGTGCACGACGCCGGGATGAAGCTGGTCAGGGCTGTCACCTTGAGTGCCACGCCCGAGGAGCTGGAGGACTGGGGCGAGGACCTGCTCCTGATCGACGCCGCCGTCCCCGGTTCGGGCGAGGCCTGGGACTACGGTTCGGTGGCCGGCCTCCCTGCCCTGCAGGGACGCAGTTGGCTGCTGGCCGGCGGCCTGGACCCGGAGAACGTTGGGAAAGCATCAGCTGCCGCCCGCGCCTGGGGAGTGGACGTTTCCTCCGGTGTTGAGGCATCCCGCGGCGTCAAGGACCTGGCCAAGGTCCGCGCCTTCGTGCACGCGGCGAAAGCCGAGTCCACGGTCTAGGCGGGCACCGCAGTTCAGGCGGCACCGCAGTTTAGGCGGCACGGCGGGATCCGGTTCAGGGGCAGCTCAGGGAAGCCCCTGAGCTGTTTGCCGGCGGCCCCGGGGCACAATGGATGAATGAAGACACTGCTCAACATCATCTGGCTGGTTTTTGGCGGGTTCTGGCTCGCGCTCGGATACTTCGCGGCCGGTGTCATCTGCTGCCTGCTGGTCATCACCATCCCGTGGGGCATCGCCTCGTTCCGGATCGCCGCCTACACCCTCTGGCCCTTCGGCCGGACCGTGGTGGACAAGCCCGGCGGCACCGGCGTCTTCCCGCTGCTGGGCAACGTGATCTGGCTCCTGGTGGCAGGAGTCTGGATCGCGATCGGGCACGTGGTCACGGCTTTCGCCATGGCAGTCACCATCATTGGCATCCCGCTGGCCATCGCCAACCTGAAGCTTATTCCGGTGTCCCTGATGCCGCTGGGCAAGCAGATCATACCCACCAGCCAGCCGTTCGTCTCCACCTACCGTTAGGCGGGAGCGGCCGGCCATTTCGCCTGCCGGCCGGGGCGCCAGCCTCCGTGGAGAGGCCAGCCCGCTGACCGCACCGGTCAGCGCGGACTGAACACCCCGTTGACCAGGAGGGCCACGGCGTCGCTGCAGTCCAGTTCGGCGGCGATATCGACGTCCGCCCCGTAGCCGCCGCCGGCCAGCTCGCGGCCGCTGGAACAGGCGTGGAGCATCTCGCGGAGGCGCGGCTCGGCGGCTTCAAAGGCGGCCATGGCCGCTACAGCCTCCGGCGAGTAGCCGTGCCGGCCGTCTTCGGGCTCGTACCCGCCCT
>NZ_JBJURL010000146.1:0-3322 GCF_046097905.1 Pseudarthrobacter sp. NKDBFgelt
GACCCCGTGGGGGAGCGCGGGCCGGCGGAACTGCAGCACCCGCGCTTCGCCCGGGCCTACGCCCGCGCTGTCGAGGAGATGAACCGCCGCGGCGCTACCGAACATCGCCGTGAGCTGCTGGCCGGGCTGCACGGGTCCGTCGTCGAAATCGGCGCCGGCGACGGTTCCGGTTTCGCGCTGTACCCGCCGGCCGTCACCCACGTGCTGGCTATCGAGCCGGACGACGACCTCAGGCGCATCGCCGCCGCCAAAGCCGTCTCGGCTCCGGTGCCCGTGACCGTCCGTGCCGGAGCAGCCGAACAGATTCCGGCAGCAGATGCCAGCGTGGATGCCGTTGTGTCCAGCCTGGTTCTGTGCAGTGTCAGCGAGCAGGCGCCGGTGCTGGCCGAGATCCGGCGCGTCCTGCGTCCCGGGGGGATCCTCGCTTTCTACGAGCACGTCCGCTCGGACAGCAGGCTGCTTGCGGCAGTGGAGGACCTGCTGGCGCCTGCATGGCAGCGGTTCGCCGGCGGATGCCATCCAAACCGGGACACAGTGGCGGCCATCGGGGAGGCTGGCTTTGTTCCGGTAGGCAGCCGCCGCTTCAATTTCGCCGTCCTTCCGTTGTCGCCCGCCTTGGCCCATGTGCTGGGCACGGCCGTCAACCCCGGGCCAACCGCCGGGGCCTGACCCGGGACAAGAGAGTGTGGAAATCCCGGCGCCGCCATTGGGGGGAAGGGCGGCGCCGGGATGTTTGAGGAGCACGCGTCCGCTTGCAGGGGGACTAAAGTGCTCGCCGTCTCACGGCCGCCAGGAGCCGGGCGAGGGGCCGTTGTTACCTGGCGGAGCCCACTTCAAGACGCCGCCAGGAGAGTGATGGGCTGCGAAGCCAATCCGGCTGGATGGCCTGCTGCTTGCCTGCTGCCGCCGCCCGTCTCCTGACAGCCACTACTATCCACCGGGCCCATCAAAATACTCACCAGTAATGCGTCAAGGTTCGGTCAAGGTTTCCCTGGCCTGCGGGGGCTCAGCGCCTTGCCGGGACACGTCGTCGTGCGGCGTACGCGAACAGGGACGTCGTGGCAACCGTGGCCAGGTACCCGGCGATCACAATCAGTGAGATCCCGGCCCAGAAATAGTGGGTGGTGCTGGCCTCCTGCCACGGGCTCGGGGCGATGCGCGCCAGCGAGTACAGTGCCACCGCGGCCGAGGCCAGTCCGATGGCAACCGGAAGCGTCAGCCAGAGCCGGGCCGAACCGATGTGCCCGCCAAACCCGTCCCACGCATTCCAGGACCCCCGCCGGATGATGAGCCAGCCCGCGGGAATCATGAAGGCACCCACCAGCAGGAATGCCGCCACCACGTCCGCCGGCCGGTGCCACTGGTTGATCAGCGTGGACACCCCGGATGCGATGGCGAACGTGCCGCCGACGAAGCCGGCCATCGGACGCCAGCGGGGCGAGGCCATCAGGAACACCGCAGCCGCCGCCGACGCCGCCAACGTGGTGTGGCCGGAGGGCAGCGAGTTCAGCTCCAGGGTGACCACCCCTTTGTCCGGGCGGGCCGGCAGGAGGTCCTTCAGCACCTGCGTGGCGATGTTCGCGCCGATGCAGGCGGCCACGGCAATCCCTGCCTCAGCCCAGTGCTTGCGGATTACGGTCACGAACAGGACCACGACGGCGGCCATCACCAGGGAGACGGTGGGCAGCAGGTCCAGGAACTTGGTGGTTGCCTTGCCGGCGGGCCCATGGAGTTCCACGGCTTCCACGAGTGCTGACTCATCGATGAACTGGCCCGTGGTGGTCTGGACGAAGTAGTAGTAGGTGGCCACCAGCCCGGCCACACACGCCAGCGTGGCCAGCACGAACAGGAAGCCCGACCCCGTTGCGGGTCGGGCTGCGGTCCTGCTCGTTGCCTGCCGTTGAAAAGTCATCGCTTAAAGGGTGTCACAGAAAGCTGGGATCCCGCCGCACGTGGCGGGCCCGGCACATCGAGGCGGCCGCGATCGCTATCACAGGGCCTGCGCGAGTTCCTCGATGAGTTCAAACTGCTCCCGCACCCCGCCCTTCATGCCGGACTGCGCAATCATGTCCCGGACTTCCTTGCTGCCCGCATCGGTGCGGATGCTGACCAGGGTGGCGCCGCCGTCGGCATCGCTGAAGGTGACCGTATTGACCACGGCCCCTTCCTCGCTGTCCGGTCCCACACCCGCCGTCTCCATGACCTCCGTGTGGACGATGCGCTCGTTCGGAACGATCTCCCGGTACGTGCCGTGGAAGGCCACCTCAAACCCGCCGCTCGCCGCCATGACGTACCGCCAGGCGCCGCCCTCCCGGAAGTCCATGTCCACCACCGTCATCTGGCCGCGGCGGCCGGCCCACCATTTCCGGACGAGGCCGGGTGTTGTCCATGCCCTGTACACAAGGTGCCGGGGCGCTTCCACGGTCCTGGTGATGAGGATTTCCCGATCCCCGGGAAAGGTCACGTCCATGGCGCTTGTCTGAGTCATTGCCCTGCTCCTTCTTGCGAGGTATCTTCCTGGAGGCCGGCGAGCACGTCGTCCAGCAGGTCGAAGCGCTCCGCCCAGAGGTGCTCATATCTGGAAACCCAGGTGTGGATGGGCTTCAGGGCCTGCGGATTGAGCCGGTACAGCCGCTGCCGGCCTTCATCCCGGACATCCACAACGCCCACCTCCCGCAGCACCCGCAAATGGCGCGAGACGTGCGGCTGAGCAAGGCCAAGCAGGTCCACCAGTTCGTTCACGGGCCTCTCACCAAGACTGAGGGCGTCCAGGATCTCCCGGCGGCGGGGCTCAGCTACCGCGTTGAACGCGTCCGTGGTTGTTGCTGCCCGTGCCATGCCCACATTATATATCCATATGGATATGCATTGGAAGGCTGTTAGCGCTCTGGGATTCCCACAGGTCTGCAAGGCAAGCCCCCGCTTGTACAGTTGAATCCATGCCAACCGACCCGCCCCAGGTGCCTGCGCTCGAGGAACTGCTGGCCGGCGCGCACGTGGTGTCCCTGCCCATGCGGGTCAAGTTCCGCGGCATCACGGAGCGCGAGTCGCTGCTGCTGCAGGGCCCGGCCGGGTGGGGCGAGTTCTGCCCGTTCCCCGAGTACGGCGACGCCGAGGCGTCCCGCTGGCTTGCCGCCGCCATCGAGGCTGCCTGGGAGGGGTTCCCCGCGCCGCTGCGTTCCGCTATCCCGGTCAACGCGACCGTCCCCGCCGTGCCTGCGGACCGGGTGCCCGAGGTGCTGGCGCGCTTTGGCCGGGTGGACGCCGTAAAGGTCAAGGTTGCCGAGCGCGGCCAGACCCTGGACGACGACGCCGCCCGGGT
>NZ_JBJURL010000147.1:0-3256 GCF_046097905.1 Pseudarthrobacter sp. NKDBFgelt
GTGGCCGTTGGGAGGGTCGTTGAGAAACTGCCGGACCACCCGGAGTCGCCGGGCAGTCCCCGTGGACAGCCGGCCCGCCCTGGCCTCGACCTGGGAGCTTGCCGTGACGGAGGGGCCGCACGGTGCCCCCGAGTTTTTCCGGCGCGAGGATATTGACGAGCTCTACGCGTCCGAGTACGAGGTCCACTTCAACTCCGCCCGCACCGGTGTGCGGCTCATCGGCCCCAAGCCGCGCTGGGCTCGCACCGACGGCGGGGAGGCTGGACTGCACCCGTCCAACATCCACGACACCGCCTATTCAGTCGGCGCGCTGGACTTCACCGGTGACACGCCCATCCTGCTCGGACCGGACGGACCCAGCCTCGGCGGGTTCGTCTGCCCGGTCACCGTGGTGACGGCCGAGCGCTGGAAGCTGGGCCAGCTTCGGCCAGGCGACAGGGTCCGGTTCGTTCCCGTCAGTGTCAGCCAGGCGCCGTCGGCCAGGGACCTTGGCCCGGGCCGCCAGCTGGTCCTGCCCGGCGACTCCGGGTGGTCCGGCAGTTTCTCAACGACCCTCCCAACGGCCACACCTGCGCCCGCCGTCGGTCGTCCCGAACGTACGGCGCGGGGAGACGGCGACGACGGCGTGCTGGGCCGGGTGCCGGCAGGCCCCGGAAGGCCTGCTGTCACCTACCGGCGTTCCGGTGACGACAACCTGCTGGTGGAATACGGTGAGATGGTCCTGGACCTCGGCCTTCGTGCCAGGGCGCACGCCCTGCACCAGCACCTCGAGCAGCTCCGCGTGCCCGGGATCGTGGACCTGACCCCGGGAATCCGCTCCCTGCAGATCAAGGTGGACCCGTCGGTCCTGTCCACAAAGAAGCTGCTGGGACTCGTCCAGGAGATCGAGGCAGCCCTGCCGGCGAGCTCGGAGCTCGTGGTTCCGAGCCGTACCGTCCGGCTGCCGCTGTCCTGGGACGACCCCGCCACCCGGGAAGCGATTGAACGCTACATGGCGGGTGTCCGGGACGACGCCCCCTGGTGCCCCTGGAACATCGAGTTCATTCGGCGGATCAACGGCCTGGATTCGGTCAACGACGTGTTCGACACCGTCTTCAACGCCGAATACCTGGTCCTCGGGCTGGGCGACGTGTACCTTGGTGCCCCCGTTGCAACCCCGCTGGATCCGCGCCACCGGCTGGTCACCACCAAGTACAACCCCGCCCGCACCTGGACACCCGAGAACGCGGTGGGCATTGGTGGCGCGTACATGTGCATCTACGGCATGGAAGGCCCGGGCGGCTACCAGTTCGTTGGCCGCACCACCCAGGTGTGGTCGCGCTACGCGGACTCCGCCCCGTTCGAACCGGGTTCGCCGTGGCTCCTGCGCTTCTTCGACCGCATCTCCTGGTACCCGGTCAGCCCGGAGGAACTCCTGGACCTGCGGGCGGACATGGCCGCCGGGAGGGGCCGCGGCGTCGAGATCGAGGACGGCACCTTCTCGCTGGCCGAGCACGAGGTGTTCCTTGAGGAAAACCGCGAATCGATCACCGCCTTCCGGGACAAGCAGGGTGCGGCGTTCGCGGTGGAACGGCAGGCATGGGCCGACGCCGGCGAGTTCGACCGCGCGGAGGCTCTTGCCGCCGTCGTATCGCCGGTTGTGGACGACGTGGCGGTCCCGGACGGCGGATCCCTCGTGGCCGCACCGTTTGCGGCGAGCGTCTGGAAGGTCGACGTCAAGGCCGGGGACCGGGTGGTGCAGGGCCAGCCGCTGGTGTCCCTCGAGGCGATGAAGATGGAAACCGTGCTGGAAGCGCCGTGCGACGGCGTGGTGGTGCGGGTCCTGCCAGCCGCGGGCTCGCAGGTTGTTGCGGGCGAGGCCGTTGTGGTCCTCGGCAGCGAGGACGCGGAAACACAGAACCCGGAAACGCAGGAAGTGGAAGCCCCCGAACTGGAAGAGGCAACAGTATGACCGGCACAACCACCGGTAAGGCCGCCGCACGGGTCCGGGCCGCGCTCGCCGCAGTGGATGCGGTGGACCGGCCGGAAATCTGGATCACCCTCCGCGGGGTGGATGAGCTGCTCACCGAAGCCGCTGCGATCGACACCGCCGCTGCTGGGGGCGCGGACCTGCCCCTCGCCGGGCTCCTGCTCGCCGTCAAGAACAACGTTGACGTGGCAGGCATCCCCACCACGGCGGCCTGCCCCGGCTTTGCGTACACGCCGGAACAGGACGCCGGCGCCGTGGCCCGGCTCCGTGCTGCCGGTGCTCTGGTCCTGGGCGCCACCAACCTGGACCAGTTCGCCACCGGGCTCGTCGGCACACGGAGCCCGCACGGTGCAGTCCGCGATTCCCGCCGCCCGGACTTCATCTCCGGCGGTTCCAGCTCCGGCTCCGCGGTTGCCGTGGCGCTGGGCCTGGTGGACATCGCCATCGGGACGGACACGGCCGGCTCGGGCCGGGTGCCCGCCGGGCTGCAGGGAATCGTGGGCATCAAACCGACGCTGCACGTGGTCTCCACGGAGGGGGTAGTGCCGGCCTGCCGGTCCTGGGACGCGGTCACCATCTTTGCCCGCCACCTGTCCACGGCAGAACTCGCCATGGGGGTCATGGCTGGAGGTGCGCGGCCCTGGCCGGCGAATATCCGGCTGGCTGCGCCGGAGCGGCCACGTGTTGCGTACCCGGCAAGCCTTCCGGCGCTGCCGGCATCCTGGGCAGCGGAGTTCCACCGGAACATTAACCGGCTGCGGGAGCTGGGCGTGGAAGCCGAAGCCATCGACTTCGATGCCTTCCTCGACGCTGCCCGGCTGCTGTACGACGGCGGGCTGGTGGCCGAGCGCTATGCCGCCGTCGGCGAATTCCTTGAAGGTGAATTCCTTGAAGGCGAATACCTTGACAAGGGCGGCGACGGCGCTGGCACCCGAGCGGGCATCGACCCCACCGTGGAGGGCATCATCCGGGCGGCGGGCACAGTGCCTGCCCACCGGTACGTGGCTGATGCGGCCAGGCTGGAAGCGCTGAAGGACAAAGCGATGGCCCAGCTGGAAGGGTTTGATGCGCTGCTGATCCCCACCGCCCCGTTCCACCCCACCCTTGCCGAGGTGGCCGCGGATCCGGTGGGCGTGAACTCGCTGATGGGGACCTACACGAACTTCTGCAACCTGTTCGACCTGTGCGCCGTGGCGGTGCCTGCCGGTGAAGTGGACGGTGCCCAGTTCGGCCTGACCGTGGTGGGCCGGACCTTCGACGACGCCGTCGCCGCCGATATTGCGCGCC
>NZ_JBJURL010000148.1:0-3251 GCF_046097905.1 Pseudarthrobacter sp. NKDBFgelt
GGCGAGGTGTTGCGCGGCCGCGGCGCCTTCGAGCGCGTCATGCGGGGGCCCCGGGCAACCCAGGCGTCCGACTTCACCGCCAAGATCCACGCCGGCAACCTGCCGTCCGACACCCGCTTCGCGCTGGAGATCAGCTTCGAGGACGACGGCGGCGCGGCCGGTGAGAGCGTGCGCGGCACCTTCCGCACGGCTCCGGACGCCGGGACGTACAACGGCCGGGGCCGCACGGGCGACCCGAGCAACGGAGGCGACGTGCCGTCGTCGTCCGCCCAAAGCTTTGTGTGGACCGGCGATACGGCCGGGCAGGGCTGGGGCATCAATGAGGAGATCGGCGGCATGCCCGGCTACCGGGCCATGCACCAGACCCGGCCGGACTTCTTTATCCACTCGGGAGACACCGTGTACGCGGACGGTCCGCTCACGGAAACGGTGGTGGAGAAGGACGGGCAGGTGTGGCGGAACCTGGTCACCGAGGAGGTGTCCAAGGTGGCCGAAACCCTCACCGAGTTCCGCGGCCGGCACCGGTACAACTCGATGGACGCCAACATGCGCGCCATGTTTGCCGACGTCCCGGTGATCGCCAACTGGGACGACCACGAAACCACCAACAACTGGTACCCCGGCGAAATCCTGGACGACCCCCGCTACACCGTGCGCGACGTCAACACCCTCGCGGCGCGCGGCCGGCAGGCGTGGCAGGAGAACATGCCCATCGCCGAGTCCGCGGCGCTGTGGCGGCCGGGAACGTTTGACGACGCCGGCCAGTACCAGCCCGCCCGCATCTACCGGAAGATCAGCCGCGGCCCGCAGCTGGACATTTTCTGCCTGGACATGCGCACCTTCAAGTCTCCCAATACGGACGGCAAGGAGGCCTACGCTACGAACATTTTGGGACAGGAGCAGGTGGACTGGCTGATCCGCGAGGTCTCGAAGTCGAAGGCAACGTGGAAGGTGATCGCCGCGGACCTGCCGCTGGGGATCATTGTGCCGGACGGCGCCGTGAACCAGGAGAGCCTGGCCAACCGTGATCCCGGTGCACCGCTGGGCCGCGAGCTGGAGATCGCCGGGGTGCTGAGCGCCTTCAAGCGGAACCGGGTGAAGAACGTGGTGTGGCTGACCGCGGACGTGCATTACTGCGCCGCGCACCACTACTCCCCCGAGCGGGCAGCGTTCACCGATTTCGACCCGTTCTGGGAGTTCGTGGCCAGGCCCATCGCCGCGGGGTCTTTTGGCCCGAACGACATGGACGGCACGTTCGGGCCCGAGGTGGTGTTCTCGAAGGCCGGGCGCTTCCCCGGGGAATCACCGCGCGACGGCGAGAACCAGTTCTTCGGTCACGTCCAGTTGGATTCCGAAACTTTCACGGTGAGCCTGCGGAACGCCAACGGCGCCACGGTGTTCTCGAAGGTGCTGACGCCGGAGCGGTAGGGCTGTCCGGCGTTACCGCGGGTCCGGAAGGCGCCTGTCCATCTGCTGGCCGGTCACGATCAGTGCAGCCGTGACAGCCACCACCGCACCAAAATAGGTGAGCGTGCCGGAGATGCCGAAGCTGACGTCGAAGGTCCCCCGAAGGACCAGATAAGCAGCGAGCGTCACGATGACAACAAGCCCGGCCAGGCTTCCCACCCGGGCGCCCCTCGAGGTGGTTGTGCCTGCGGGGAATGAGGCGGCGTACTCGCGCGGCTGCCCGAAGGCCGCAACCCCGCTTTCGCCGCTCTCAGCCAGGTGGCTGCTGACTTCCTGCAGCGTGTTCCGGACCATGTCTTCACCGTGTTTCCGATGGCGCAGTTCATAGGCCAGGGTTTTCAGGTATTCCTCTGTGGACATCACTTTCAGCCGTTCCTCTCGTGGAGCAGGTTCTTGATGAGATCTGCGAATTGGTTCCAGTCCGTGCTTGCGTCCTGCAGTCGCTGCTGCCCCTTGGGAGTGAGGGAGTAGAACTTCTTACCCGGGCCGGCGTCCCCTTGGCGCCATTCGGAACTGACAAATCCATCCGTTTCCAGCCGGTTCAGCGCCGGGTAGACCGTCCCGCCGCTCAGTCCGTCAAAACCGGCAGCCTTCAGTGCCTGGATGATCTGGTACCCGTAGGCCTCGCCGCTTCCGGCGACCGCCTGCAGGATGCAGGTGGGGAGCACAGCCCTGACCCAGTCGCTGGGCCACCGTTTGTCTGGGGTCATAACTAGATAGTGTCATGGGTTAGGTTGTGACACAACCTATTCGGCGCACAGCCTGACGCCGTTGCACTGCCGCCAGCCGTCGTCGTCCGTTATTTTCCCTGGCCCATGGGTACGCCGCTGGTAGTGTTCCTGCATTCGGCAAGGCACGCGGACGGAGTGATTCTTTGTGAAAGACGACGGACTGACAGAGGCTGTGCAGGAAGCCGGGGCGGTGGAGCTGCTGCTGATCCGCCACGGTGAAAGCGAAGGGAACGTGGCTGCCACCGATGCGCGGATGGCCGGGGCGGAAGTCATCGCTGTACCTGCCCGGGATGCCGACGTGAACCTTTCGGGCACCGGCCAGGAACAGGCCAAGGCGCTCGGCGCGGCGCTGGCCCGCATCGCCGAGGAATTCCGGCCGGACGCCGTGGTCTCCTCCCCCTACGCGCGGGCCTTCCAGACGGCCGAGATCGCGGTGGAGGCCGCAGGCTGGCCGGTAAAGGTCCAGCTGGATGAACGGTTGCGGGACCGGGAACTGGGCATCCTGGACAGGCTGACCCGGCTTGGCGTGGAGAAGCGCTACCCGGAAGAGGCCGAGCGCCGCGAGTGGCTGGGGAAGATGTACTACCGGCCGCCGGGCGGTGAATCCTGGGCGGACGTGGCCCTCCGCCTGCGCTCCGTCCTGGACGAACTGAACAACCTCGGCAGCGGGCACCGGGTGATGCTGGTGTGCCACGACGCCCTGATCATGCTGTTCCGGTACGTGCTGGAGGGGATGACCGAGAAGGAGCTCCTGGACCTGGCCGCCAGCACCTCCGTACTCAACGCCTCCATCACCCGCTTCGTGCGGCCTGCCGGTGAGGGCCCGTGGACGCTGGAAAGCTTCAACGTGGCGGACCACCTGGCCGAACAGGGCGTCACCGTTACCGAACACGGAGGGGATTCCAGTGTCCACCCGAAGTGATTCCGGTTCGCCAACCCTCGTAACGCCGTCGCTGCTGCGCGACTGGCCGCTGCCGGCGCCCGGGAAGGACAAGTATTCGCGCGGCTCGGTCCTGGTGATCGGCGGCGCGCGGGCCACGCCGGGGGCGGCGC
>NZ_JBJURL010000149.1:0-2832 GCF_046097905.1 Pseudarthrobacter sp. NKDBFgelt
GCACTGACCTATCGAGCCGGCGTCGTCCTGTACGCCGTCGTCATCTGGCTACGCCAATAAGGAGACACACCCTAGGCCTTCGCATCCTCCAGGTGGCGAGGAGCGGTGTCCGTGGTGGTCCCGTCGTGGGAAGCGGCGTCAGCGTCGAGGCTGTCGTCAACAAACGGCGTGCCGTTGCGGGGCGCGTTGTACAGCTGCTCGTCCAGGATGCCCTGGCGCTTGGCCACGATGGTGGGGACCAGGGCCTGGCCGGCCACGTTCACGGCGGTGCGTCCCATGTCCAGGATCGGGTCGATGGCCAGGAGCAGGCCGACGCCGGCCAGCGGCAGTCCCAGCGTGGACAGCGTCAGCGTGAGCATCACCACGGCGCCCGTGGTGCCGGCCGTGGCGGCGGAACCCAGCACGGAGACCAGGGCGATCAGCAGGTACTGGGTGAAGTCCAGCTGGATGCCGAAGAACTGGGCCACGAAGATGGCGGAGATCGCGGGGTAGATCGCGGCGCAGCCGTCCATCTTGGTGGTGGCGCCCAGCGGCACGGCGAAGGACGCGTAGGCGCGGGGGACGCCCAGGCTGCGTTCGGTGACGCGCTGGGTCAGGGGCAGGGTGCCCACGGAGGAGCGGGAGACGAAGGCCAGCTGGACGGCGGGCCACACGCCGGAGAAGTACTGCTTGACCGAGAGGCCGTGGGCGCGGACCAGGATGGGGTACACCGCGAAGATGACCAGGGCCAGGCCCACGTAGATGGCGAAGGTGAACTTGCCCAGGGAACCGATTGTGTCCCAGCCGTAGACGGCAACGGCGTTGCCGATGAGGCCCACGGTGCCCAGGGGGGCGATCCGGATGATCCACCACAGCACCTTCTGGATGACGGCCAGTGCCGAAGCGTTCAGGCTCAGGAAGGGTTCGGCAGCCTTGCCCACCTTGAGCGCGGCAACACCGACAGCGATGGCGATCACGAGGATCTGGAGCACGTTGAAGCTGACGGAGGTGGTGACCGCGCCGGATTCGGCAACGGTGGAGCTGGCGCCGAGTCCCAGGAAGTTCTTGGGGAAGAGGCCAACCAGGAAGGCCCACCAGTCGCCGGACTTGCCGGAGTACTTGGCTTCCTCTGAGATGCCGGTGTTGGCACCGGGCTGCAGCAGGACACCCAGGCCGATGCCGATCAGCACGGCGATCAGGGACGTGATGGCGAACCACAGCAGGGTGTTCCAGGCGAGCTTGGCGGCGTTGGACACTTGGCGCAGGTTCGAGATGGAGCTGACCACTGCGGTGAAGATCAGGGGTACGACGGCGGTCTGCAGCAGGGACACGTAGCTGGAGCCGATGGTCTGCAGCGTGGCGCCAAGGGCGTTGGGGCTGGCTTTGGTGCTGCCGGTGTACTTGGCCAGCAGGCCGAGGCCGAGCCCCACGATGAGGGCGGCGATGATCTGGAAGCCGAACGAGCCAGCCCATTTGGGCAGCTGGAAGCCGGTCTTTCCTGCGGGAGAGGGGGTGCTTGTCTGAGTGCTCACCCGACTACGCTAGGGCCACCGCACATATCACGGCGAACGAACATTGAGAAATATTACGCGCCCCGAGTTTCCGCCGGAGCGAATCAACCCCGTGGAATCAAGGGAGTGCAGCGGCCATGTTACTTATTCCCTGCCCGGGTGTGCTTAAAGTCTCCCGCAGCAGCGGCAACGAGGGGCCCGTCCGGCAGCGCGCGTCAGAGCGACGAAGGAGCAGCGCGCCGAGGACGGGCCCCTTGGGGCCGCGGAGTCAGGACTAGGAAAGCAGCGCCCGCCGGAGCGTGTCCAGTCCGACCGAGCCTACGTTCAAAGCCTTCGTGTGGAACTCTTTGAGGTCGAAACCGGGGCGGGCTTCGAGTTCGGCGCGGATTTGTTCCCAGAGCCGCTGGCCCACCTTGTAGGACGGCGCCTGGCCCGGCCAGCCCAGGTAGCGCGTGAACTCGAATTTGAGTTGTCCTTCGCTGATGGGCAGGTTCTCCTTCAGGAATTCATAGCCTTTGTCCGGGGTCCAGGTGCCGGTGCCCCAGCGCTCGGGGACCTCCAGCTCAAGGTGGACGCCGATGTCGAACACCACGCGGGCGGCCCGCATCCGTTGCATGTCCAGCATGCCCATGTGGTCGCCGGGATCGTTCAGGTAGCCCAGTTCCTGCATGAGGTTTTCGGCGTACAGCGCCCAGCCTTCGCCGTGGCCGGAGGTCCAGCAGACGTTGCGCCGCCACTTGTTCAGCAGTTCGCGGCGGTAGGTGGCGGTGGCCACCTGGAGGTGGTGGCCCGGCACGCCCTCGTGGTAGACGGTGGTGGTTTCGGCCCAGGTGGTGAAAGTGTCCTCGCCGGCGGGGACGGACCACCACATGCGGCCGGGGCGGCTGAAGTCATCCGAGGGGCCGGTGTAGTAGATGCCGCCTTCGTCGGTGGGGGCGATCAGGCATTCCAGCTTCTTCATGACGTCCGGGATGTCGAAGTGGACGCCGGCGAGTTCAGCCACGGCTTTGTCCGAGAGCTCCTGCATCCATGCCCGCAGCGCCTCCTTTCCTTTCAGCTGGCGCGCGGGATCGTTGTTCAGGATTTCCTTGGCCTCGGCGATGGTGGCGCCGGCCTTGATGGTGTCAGCCACCTGTTCCTGCCGGGCGATGAGCCTGTCCAGTTCCTCCACGCCCCAGGCGTAGGTCTCTTCCAGGTCAACCGTCGCGCCAAGGAACGAGCGGGAGGCGAGGGCGTAGCGGGCCCGGCCCACGGCGTCCTTCTCGGGCGCGGCGGGCAGCTTACGCCGGGCTGGCGGAGTTCCTTCGCGCGGAGCTGCTGCCCGCCGCGCCCGAGAAGGACG
>NZ_JBJURL010000014.1:0-63846 GCF_046097905.1 Pseudarthrobacter sp. NKDBFgelt
TCGCACTGACCTATCGAGCCGGCGTCGTCCTGTACGCCGTCGTCATCTGGCTACGCCAATAAGGAGACACACCCTAGCCGCCGAGCGCCCGCACGCTCTCCACTGCGTGGCGGACTGCCCCCGCTGCGGTGTTGAGGTCCTCCTCCGTGACCGAGGCATCGAAGCTGAACCGGACCGCTGTCTGGGCAACCTCCGCCTCATAGCCCAGCGCCGTGAGGACAGGCGACGGCGCATCGGACCCGGCTGCGCACGCTGATCCGCTGGAGCACACCACGCCCTGCCGCTCCAGCTCCAGGAGCACGGATTCGCCGCTGGTTCCCGGGAAGCAGAACGATGCCACGGACGGCAGCCGGCGGGAAGGATGCCCGGTGAGGGCAGCGCCCGGAACGCCGGTGAGCACTGCGTTGATGAAGGCATCGCGCAGGGCCACCACACGTCGTCGCTGTTCCTCCTGGCGGGCCTGGGCAAGCGTCAGCGCCGTGGCCATGCCCACGGCACCTGCCACGTTTTCCGTCCCCGACCTGCGGCCCCGTTCCTGGCCGCCGCCGTGAATGAGCGGCTCGATCCTGGTGCGGCCACGGACAAAGAGCACACCGCATCCCTTGGGCGCCCCCAACTTGTGGCCCGAAATGCTCATGGCGTCGATGCCCAGCGTGCCGGTGTCCAGGGGCAGCCATCCCGCCGCCTGGACCGCGTCCGTGTGGAAGGGAACCCCAGCGTGCCCCGCCTCCGCAGCCAGCTCTGCCACCGGCTGTACGGTCCCCACCTCATTGTTGGCGTACATGATGCTGGCCAGCGCGGTTTCCGGACGCAGGACCGCACGGAGGGCTTCCGGCGTCACCAGCCCCGTGCCGTCCACGGGGACCACGTCCACCGCGAATCCGTGGAAGCGTTCCAGGTACCGGGCGGATTCCTCCACGGCCGGATGTTCGACGGCGCTGATCACCACCCGGTTAAACTGCGGGCGGGAAGCCTGCCGCGCCAGGGCTATGCCCTTGACGGCCAGATTGTCCGCCTCAGTCCCGCCGGACGTAAAGATCACCTCTCCCGGACGGCAGCCCAGGACAGCCGCCACTGAGTCCCGTGCACCGGCGAGGGCCGTGGCAGCTGATTCACCCAGGGTGTGGTGGCTGGAGGGGTTCCCGAAGTCGCTGGTCAGGTATGGCCACATGGCTTCCAGCACCTCGCGGCGGACCGGGGTGGTGGCGGCTGCATCAAGGAAAATCATGGCTTACCCGGCTGTCAGTTCCACGTCCAGGCCAAGGTCCAGGGCTGCCACCGTGTGGGTGAGCGCCCCGACGGAGATGACATCCACGCCGGTGGCGGCGATTCCCGCGACCGTGCTGAGGTTGACGTTGCCGCTTGCTTCCACGCGGGCCCGTCCGGCCACCAGCGTAACGCCCTGGCGGAGCTCCTCCAGCGTGAAGTTGTCCAGCATGATGGTGTCCACGCCTGCTGCCAGGACGGGTTCGATCTGGTCCATGCGGTCCACCTCGACTTCGAAGTGGGTGGTGTGTCCCAGCTGGGCCTTGGCCGCCAGGAGCAGCTCCGTCAGCCTGGCCGGGTCCCCTCCGGTCATCACGGCCAGGTGGTTGTCCTTCGCCAGCACTGCGTCAGAGAGGCTGTAGCGGTGGTTGGCGCCTCCCCCGCACCGCACGGCGAACCGTTCCAGGATCCGGAGGCCGGGGGTGGTTTTCCGGGTGTCGGTGATCCTGGCCCGTGTCCCCTCGGCCAGCTGGACGAACTCCGCGGTCCTCGTGGCGATCGCTGACATCCGCTGGACCAGGTTGAGGGCCACACGCTCGGCGAGCAGGACCGGGCGTGCCCGTCCGCTGACCCGCGCAAGGTGGGTGCCGGCGTCAAACCTTTCCCCGTCCGCCAGCAGCAGCTCCACCGTGGTGCCGGGGTCCACCAGCTGCATGGCGTCCCGGAAGACGGTGGCACCGCTGAAGACGCCGGGCACGCGGGCGTTCAGGACCGCCGTGGCGCGGGCATCGGCGGGAATGAGCAGCTGGGAGGTGATGTCCCCGGCCGGCGCGTCTTCGGCGAAGGCGCGCTCCAGGATCTCCCGGACGGGAGCAGCCGGCAGGGCGAGGTCCAGGCCAACGGCCCTGGCCGCCACGGGTGCGATTACGGAGTTTTCAGTCACGGACAAGGCTCGCTTTCGGGCGCAGGCGGGAGTGTTCTTGGAGTTCATCAGCGATGCCGGCGGCATCTGCCGGGCTGTCGCTCCGGTAATGGGCGCCCAGGGACGCAGTCCGCTCCCGGGCGGCAGCCACGAGCAGTTGCGCGGCGAGCAGCAGGTTGCGGTCCTCATGCTCCCGCGGCCCGGCCCCGGCGGCTACTGTTCCGGGGAGAACGACGGCGGCCCACCGGTCAAGGGTTTCCGTCGCCTCCCGCAACAGCACCCCATTCCGAAGCACCCCGGCCTTGGCAGTCATCAACCGGCGAAGAGCATCACGGGAAAACGGAGTTTCCATACCTCCGCCCCCACCGAAGCTGGCCGGCAGGCTCCCACCTGGCGCAACCGAATCGGCCACCGCACCTGCTGAACCTGCAGGGAAGGCGACGTTCGTACGGTTGCCTGAGGGTGCCCCGGAAGCATGCGTAAAGGGGAGGCCGCCCGCGGCCGACCTAGCATGCGGAGGGGCGCCCTCAGGTGACCCCCAACCAGAGGCGTCATCGGAGAGGAAATCTTCAACAGCGCGGCGGCCGAAGACGAGTCCCTCGAGGAGGGAGTTGCTGGCCAGCCGGTTTGCCCCTTGGACGCCCGTGCATGCGACTTCCCCGGCGGCGTAGAGTCCGGGCATGCTGGTCCTGGCATGGAGGTCGGTGAGTACCCCGCCCATCCAGTAGTGGGCTGCCGGGGCCACGGGGACCAGGTCCCGGGTCCAGTCGATACCGGCCGCGAGGGTCTTTTCGGTGAGGGTAGGGAACCGCCGTGCCAGGAAACCGGCTCCCCTGGCTGCCTCGATGACGCGGGCGTCAAGGTACACGTGGCCGTTGGGGTCGCCGAGCTTGGCCAGGTGCAGGGCTATGCTGCGGGAGACCACGTCACGCGGGGCAAGCTCTGCGTCCGGATGGTACGCCCGCATGAAGCGTTTCCCGTTGCCGTCAACGAGGAGGGCCCCTTCGCCGCGGACAGCTTCGGAGATCAGCAGCGGCTCGCCGGGGGCGGGACCGGCTGGCCGGACCAGGCATGTGGGATGGAACTGGAAGAATTCCAGGTCGGCTGTCCTGGCTCCGGCGCGGACCGCGAGCGCCAGGCCGTCGGCAGTGGCCACTGCGGGGTTGGTGGTCTGGGCAAACAGCCGGCCGGCGCCTCCCGTTGCCAGCAGGACGGCGTCCCCGTGCAGTGCTGTGCTCTTCCCGTGCTGCAGGAACTCCACTCCGGTGACCGTGCCGCCGTCGTGAAGGAGGGCGGTGGCGTGGGCACCGGTGATGACCGTCAGGACACCTGCCGCCTGCCGGGAAAGCACAGCCTCGATGAGCGCGCCGGCCACTTTCGCGCCCGTGGCGTCACCGCCGGCGTGGAGGATGCGCGGCGCGGAGTGGGCGGCCTCCAGCCCCAGCGCCGGGCCCCCGGCCGTCTCCACATCGAAACGCACGCCGAACCGCTGCAGTCCGGCGATGTCACTCCGGGCCTCCGTGCACATCAGCCGGACGGCGTCGGCGTTGCAGTGCCCGGCACCGGCCTGGAGCGTGTCGGTGACGTGGGCCGCAACAGTGTCACCCGGGGATGGTTCATCCAGCACGGCCGAGATCCCGCCCTGGGCGTACCAGGTGTTGCTGAGGTCCAGTCCGCCTTTCGTCAGGAGAACCACGGACGCGCCGGCGTCGGCAGCCAGCAGCGCCGCATACAGTCCGGCAATGCCGCTGCCGACGACGACGAGCCGGCAGCGCGCGGGCATCCCGGGCCCGCCGGGCACCATGGCTTGGCTGGACACTCTGGCCTGGCTGGACATTACGGCCTGGCGGCGAGCATACGCTCGAGGGCGGTCCGGGCATGGTCTTGGACGGACTCTGCCACGGTGATGCGGTTGACCACCCGGCCGGCCACCAGCTCCTCCAGCACCCAGGCCAGGTACCCCGGGTGGATGCGGTACATGGTGGAGCAGGGGCAGATCACGGGATCCAGGCAGAAGATGGTGTGCTGCGGATATTCCGCTGCAAGCCGGTTCACCATGTTGATTTCGGTGCCGATCGCGAAGGTGGTTGGCTCCGTGGCAGCCGCGATGGCCTTCTTGATGAAGTCGGTGGAGCCGGCAGAGTCGGCGGCGTCCACGACTTCCATGGGGCACTCGGGGTGGACAATCACCTGGACGCCGGGGAAGTCTTTCCTGGCCTTCTCGATCTGCCCCACGTTGAAGCGCTTGTGCACCGAGCAGAATCCGTGCCACAGGATCACCCGGGAATCGAGCAGGGCCTGCGCGTCGTTACCGCCCAGCTCCTTGCGCGGGTTCCACATGGGCATCTGCTCCAGCGGCACGCCCAGGGCTTTGGCGGTATTGCGGCCCAGGTGCTGGTCGGGGAAGAACAGCACGCGCTGGGCACGCTGGAACGCCCACTCAAGGACGGTCCTGGCGTTGGATGACGTGCAGACGATGCCGCCGCGCTCACCGCAGAACGCCTTCAGGGCTGCGGAGGAGTTCATGTAGGTGACGGGGAGGACCGGTACCCGGCCCTCGGCGTCGGGTTCGGTGCCGAAGATCTCCTCAAGCTGCTCCCAGCACTCGGCCACGGAGTCGGCGTCGGCCATGTCTGCCATGGAGCAGCCGGCCGCCAGGTTGGGGAGGATGACTGCCTGTTCGGGTGCGGAAAGGATGTCAGCGGTTTCCGCCATGAAATGGACACCGCAGAAGACGATCGCTTCCGCGTCCGGCCTGGTGAGTGCGGCGTTGGCCAGCTGGAAGGAGTCGCCCACGAAGTCGGCATACTGGATCACTTCGTCCCGCTGGTAGAAGTGCCCCAGGATGACGGCACGGTCACCGAGCGCAGCCTTTGCTGCAAGGATGCGTTCGCCCAATTCAGCGTCGCTGGCGAGCTTGTACTCCTCCGGCAACTGGCCCTGGCGCGGGGTGGCAGCCGGCGCGACGTCTGCGCTGGAAGCGCCGGGGCCGTAGGCGGGAATGCCGGCGAGCGCCTCGGCGAGGTCGTAGTCCCACGGGCCCTTGGCCAGGGCGGGACTGCAGGTGCTGCCCTTCGCCGTCGCGCCTTGTTCCGCCTGTTCGCGCGTGATCAGCTGGATTGCTGTGTTGACGCTGCTCATGGTGTGCTCCTGTTGTATGGGTCAAGGCCGGGCCGGCCGGTAAAGCGGTAGAGGCGCGGGGGGCGGTGCTTGCCGCCCTGGAGGTACTCGCCGGTTTCCTCTATTTCGGGGGTGGATTTCAGCTGCCTTCGGAAGTTCGCCGGATCGAGCTCACGGTCCAGCACTGCCTCATAGACCTCGCGGACCTGGGCCAGCGTGAAGTACTCCCCCAGGAGGTGGTAGGCCACGGACCCGTAGGCGAGCTTGTTGCGCAGCCTCCAGAGGGCGTAGTCCACGATCGCGTTGTGGTCGAAGGCCAGCTCCCCCAGCCGGTCCGCCCGGAACCACCGGACGTTTTCGGACTCATCGGCGAGCGCGGCTTCCGTCGGCTGGACCAGGGCCCAGTACACGATCGACACCACCCGCTGGGTGGGTGAGCGGTGCAGCCCACCGAATGCATACAGCTGTTCCAGGTAGCTGGGGGCGAGCCCGGTGGTCTCCCTCAAGTTCCGGGACGCGGCATCCTGGAGGGATTCCGCGTGGCTGAGCGGTCCGCCCGGGAGCGCCCAGAGCCCCTTGAAGGGCTCCCTGATCCGGCGGACCAAAGGCAGCCAGAGCGTGGGCCGGCCGGAGCTTTCACTGGGCCGGAGGGCAAAGATGACGGTGGAGATGGCCAGGGAGGGGGGTGCCGCCTGGCGCTCCGACACGTTTGCAGAGCTGGAGTACATGTTCCACCGCCTTCCTGGCAGCAGGGGCCCTCTTCGGCAGGGCGCCCAGTCTAGTTATAGTCAGTCTGACCAAAACTAATTGTACGGGCACGTGCTGGAAAAAAGCCAAATGTTTCTGCCTGCCTGCCCGGGCTTTCCTCCGGGAACTCCGCTAAGCACTCCACTGCGCCGAATACCGCCGGCGGGACGGAGACGGTAAATTCAAGTGGTCCCACAAGGAGCCATCATCCAGACCCCAAGAAGGTTCACGGCATTATGACGACGAAGTCCACCACAGCACGACCCGAAGGGCGCCGCCTGCATCCCGTCCACAGCATGAAGCCCAGGCAGCTGACCATGATGGGGTTGGGCAGTGCCATCGGCGCTGGGCTCTTCCTGGGTTCAGGCGCCGGCGTGCAGGCCGCCGGCCCGGCGGTACTCATTTCTTACCTGGTGGCCGGCACCCTCATCATCCTGGTCATGTGGGCGCTGGGCGAGATGGCCGCCGCGAACCCCAACAGCGGAGCCTTCTCCGTTTATGCCGAACGCGCCCTGGGCAAGACCGCCGGAGCCACTATCGGCTGGCTGTGGTGGCTCCAGCTGGTGGTGGTCATCGCCGCCGAAGCCCTCGGCGCTGCGGCCCTCCTCTTCTCCGTCTGGCCCGCCGTTCCGGTCTGGGCCCTGTCGCTGGTGTTTATGGTGGTCTTCACCGGCATCAACCTTGCCGGGGTACGGAACTTCGGAGAGTTCGAGTTCTGGTTCGCCATCCTCAAGGTGGCTGCGATTGTGCTGTTCCTTGCGGTAGGCGCTGCCCTGCTCCTGGGCCTGCTGCCGGACGTCGCCTCGCCGGGGCTGTCCAACCTCACCGCTGATTTCGCCCCGCAGGGCCTCGGCGGCATCGCCTCGGCGCTCTTCGTGGTCATCTTTGCGTTCGGCGGCACGGAGATCGTGTCCGTGGCTGCAGCGGAGACCGAAAATCCAGAACGGAGCGTGGCCAAAGCCATCCGCACTGTGGTGTGGCGCATCCTGGTCTTCTACATCGGCTCCGTCTTCGTCATCGCCGCTGTCCTGCCGGCAACCTCCCAGAGCCTGTCCTCACCCTTCGCCGGCGTCCTGGACGCCGCCCGGATCCCCGGTGCCGGCACGGCCATCACCCTGGTGGCCGTCGTCGCACTCCTGTCCGCTCTGAACGCCAACCTCTACGGGGCCTCACGCATGGCCTACTCCCTCGCCCAGCGCTCGGCCGCACCCCGGTTCCTGACGCGGCTTTACGGCGCGAACGTGCCCGTGCTGGCCGTCGGTGTCTCGGTGGCGTTCGGATTCATCGCCACAGTGCTGGAACTCCTCTTCCCCGAACGGATCCTGCCGGCCCTGTTCCAGCTGGTGGGGTCCACCTGCCTGGTGGTGTGGGGAAGCGCCCTCGTGTCGCAGCTGATCCTTCGGCGCCGCGCTGACCGCGCCGGCACGCCCCTGCCCCTGCGGATGAAGGGCTTCCCCGGCCTGACCATCCTGGGACTTGTGCTTCTGTCCATCATTTTCGCCGTGGGTTTCAGCGCCGAAGGCAGCCGCATCCAGTTGTTCAGCACATTTGGGCTCATCGCCGGCATCGCTCTGGCCTGTGCATTGGGAGCCCGGCTCACGCAGCGGGCCGGCAGGTAGAGTAACGTCCAAAAGCAAGAGGCACCGAAGCGCCGGGTCCGCCCGGGCGCCGTAGTTGATGAGGACTGACACCATGAGCGGCAGGCACAGCGGCCAACAGCAGACGCATACCGTGGAGGGCACGGACCCGCAGCTCTACGTGGCGGTGCACGAACCCGCCGCTGACGCCGGGCTCCGCCCCGTCCTGCTGATACACGGCTTCTCCTCGTCGAGCAAGCTCAACTGGGAGGACACCGGCTGGGTGGCAGCGCTCCTCGATGCCGGGCGGCGCGTCATCACGGTGGACCTGCCCGGGCATGGCCGCAGCGGCGCGCCGGAAGACCTGGACTCCTACTCCCCCAGCAGGATCCGCGCGGACCTGCTGCAAACAGCGTTCGACGCCGGCGTTCGGCCTTTGCAGGAGGGGGAACCTTCCAGCGGCCTTGACGTGGTGGGCTACTCGCTGGGTTCCCGGCTCGCCTGGGAGTTCGGCGCAACCCAGCCGGAAATCACGCACCGCCTCGTCCTGGGCGGTCCCAACGTCTCCGATCCCTTGGCGGAGTTCGACCTTCGGGCCGCACAGGACTACCTGGCCGACGGCACGCCGATCGCGGACGAATCCACGGCCCAGCTGCTCAAGATGGCGCTGCTGCTGCCCAGCAACAACATCTTTGCGCTGCTCTCCCTTGTGGAGGCCATCAAAGCCGAACCCTACGACCCTGCAGAAGCCGTGCCCCACGTCCCCATGCTCCTGGTGGCCGGGGACAAGGACGAACGCGCCGGCAGCCTGCCGCAGCTTGCTGAACTGGCGCGGAAGGCCGGAGGGACGGCCGAACAGCTGGTCCTTCCCGGCCGGAACCACACGAACGCTATCACCAGCAGGGCGTTCAAGCAGGCGGCCGTCAGGTTCCTGGCCGGCCAGGAACCTGCCTGAGGGCCGCTTTCTTCCGGCCCGTTCCAGAGACGGTTCGTCAGGCGGATTTGCCGGTACCCGGGGGCGCCTGCCGTCCCCGCAAACGGTAGGCTGAACTTTAGGCTGGAAGAGCCTGGAGGGACTGATGGGCACGTTTTTCGAAGACCGTACGGACGCCGGTGAGCGGCTCGCCGCTGTACTAACGCAGTTCCGGGAGCGGCCAAACACAGTAGTCCTGGGCCTGGCCCGGGGCGGTATCCCGGTAGCGGCCGCCGTCGCCAAAGCCCTCTACCTGCCCCTCGGAACAGTCCTGGTCCGGAAGCTGGGGATTCCCGGCCACGAAGAAACGGCCTACGGGGCACTGGCGTGGGTCCGGGGCCGCACCGTCCGGCTGATCAACAAACCCCTGCTGGACCGGGTCCTCGAACACGGCGTGCACCAGGAGTGGCTGGACGCGGTGGAGCAGCGGGAGCGGACCGAGATGCTCCGCCGCGTGGAGATCTATCCCGGAGCGGACCTGGACGTGGCGGGAAAGACCGTCCTCCTGGTCGACGACGGCCTGGCCACCGGAGCCACCATGAGGGCAGCGGTAGAAGCAGTGCGTGGGGGCGGCGCGGCCACCGTCGTGGCCGCCGCCCCGGTGGGCTCCGTGGAGGCGGCGGCGTCCGTGGAGCGGGTCTGCGACGCCGTGATGTGCCTCCACTTGCCCGGCAAGTTCCGGGCGGTAGGCAGCTTCTACCGGCATTTTGACCAGCTGTCCGACGACGAAGCGATCAGCGTCCTCGAGCAGTAACGCCGCGGGCCCCTACGTTTCGGGGGAGGCAAGGGGCCCGGTACCGCACAGGAGGCCCATACGGCGAAGCGGGCCGGACCGCCATGGTCCGGCCCGCCGTCGTCCTGCACTGGGCGGTGCTGGGGATCAGTGGTGGCTGACGCCGAGTGGCCGCCCCTTGGTTTCCTTGGCCAGGACCACACCAACGGCGGAGATGACGCACAGGATCATGATGTAGATGCCGATGGAGCCTGTCCACTTGGTGGCCTGCAGCAGGGTCTCAGCGATGGTCGCTGCGAACGCGCCGCCCAGGATGGCGCCGAACGCGTAGCCGATGGAGATTCCCGAGTAGCGCACGTTGGCCGGGAACATCTCGGCGTACATTGCGGACATCGGTCCGTAGGACAGTCCGAGCCCAATGGTGAGGACAAACAGCGCCAGTCCGTACAGCCAGATGTTCCTGGTATCGATGAGGGCAAACATGGGAATCATCCAAACAAAGATGATGGCGTACCCGGTCAGGAACGTCTTGACCCTGCCGATCCGGTCCGAGATCCAGCCGCCCGCCAGGGTGAAGATCAGCCAGCCGAAGGAGGCAAGCGTGGTGGCCAGGAGAACTTGGGGCGTGGGCATCTGCAGCGTCCGAGTGGCGTAGGCAATGAAGAAGGCGATCAGCAGGTAACCGGCGGCATTGTTGCCAATGAAGATCATGGTGGAGTACAGGACCGGCTTCTTGTGGTTGCGGATCAGTTCTCCCAACGGGGCCTTGCTTTCCTTCTTCCGTGCTGCCATTTCCTGGAAGACCGGGCTTTCGGCCACGGCGCGACGAATCAGGTAACCAACAACGATGAGGACAATGGAGAGAAGGAAAGGCACCCGCCAGCCCCACGAGGTGAAATCTTCCCGCGACATGCTGGTGTTGAGCAGGAAGAGCAGCCCGGTGGCCAGGATCATGCCGATCGGCACGCCAATCTGCGGGTAGGCGCCGAACAGACCGCGCTTGTTGAGGGGTGCGTGTTCCACCGCCATCAGGGCCGCGCCGCCCCATTCGCCTCCTGCAGAGAACCCCTGGAGGATGCGGAGGAGGATCAGCAGGATTGGGGCCCACGCGCCGATCTGGGCATAGGTCGGCAGCATGCCGATCAAGGCGGTGGCAGCACCCATCATCACCAGGGTCATCACAAGCACTGCCTTGCGTCCCAGGCGGTCGCCCAGGTGCCCGGCCACCACGGCACCGAGGGGCCGGAAGAGGAAGCTGATGCCGATCAGGGCAAACGAGAGGATCTGCGCCAGGCCGGGGTCGGACTCGTTCAGCGGTGCCAGGAACAGCGGTGACAGCAGCGTTGCCGTCAGCTGCGCGAAGATGAAGAAGTCGTACCACTCGATGGTGGTACCGACGAGGGTGCCGGCGAGGACCTTGCGTTCCTCCCGCCGGGAGCTGGGACCGGCGAGTGTGTCCACCTTGGAAGGTGTGGTCATTGAAACTCCATTGTTCAAGGCAGCAGTGCTGCCGGGACGCCTTCAGGATTACCGACAGAACGGTCAGTTAGTTAGTAGGGTACACCGAAAATGTGAGGCGGAACACGGCCTCCCGGAACTTTCTTGCGCGGTTGGCAGAAGAGGCTTGCCTCTCCGTGGCGCCCGCTGCCCGGTACCCGGCGCCCGTGGACTCCCCAAAGCCCGAGTTCTATATTTGGAATGCCGTTTCGTATTCAGGACGCCAACCCGGGTTAGCCGGCCCGGCCTCGGGGCGTCGCCCATACCCGCCACCTAGGATGGACACCATGAATCCCACCGCTGCAGCCCCGGCCGGAGCAGCGCCGGCGCAGGCTTCCCCCTCCCAGACCCTGTCGCGGGGAATCCGTGCCCTGGAGATCATGGCGGCGGCGCCCGGGCCGCTCACCATCGCGGAACTGGCCGACGCCATGGGCGTGCACCGCTCGGTGGCCTACCGGATCCTCCGTACCCTGGAGGATCATTCACTCCTGGTGCGAGACGACGCCGGCCGGGTCCAGCCGGGGCCCGGGCTTGCGGTCCTGGCGCGCGGCGTTTCCCGCAACCTGCAGGCTGCCGCACTGCCGGAACTGACGCAGCTGGCCAATGCCCTGGATATGACGGCGTTCGTCGCGGTCTGGGACCACCACGACTGCATCACCCTGCTCACGGTGGAGCCCCGGCATTCCGGTGCCACCGTGGCGCAGCATCCCGGCACCCGCCACCCCATCAACGCCGGCGCGCCCGGGATCGCCATCCAGTCCGCGCTCACCGAGGCGGAATGGGACCGGCTGGCCACGGGCATCCCCTACCGCCCCGAGGCTGCCGAAGCCCGCCGCACAGGCTATTCGGCCAGCCACGATGAGGTGATTGCGGGAGTTTCCTCCCTGGCCGCGCCTGTCAGGGTTCCCGGCGGCCGCCCTGCTGCGCTGGCCGTCGTCTATATCCGCTCATCCCGTGATCCCGCGGCGGTGGGAGCCGCGCTGGTTGAGAGCGCGGCAAGGATTGAACGGCAGCTGGCCTAGGGCTTCCGACGAAGAACGACGGCGGCTCCCGCTCCCAGCAGCGCCAGCCCCGAAGCTGCGCAGACGGGGACAAGGAAGGCCGCCGCGTAGCCGTGGGTTTCGGCAAGGTGGCCGCCCAGGGAAGACCCCAGCGCCGTGCCCGCCACGATGCCGCTGGCCAGCGCCGTCATCACGGTCCCCAGGCGGCCCGCAGGAGCCACAGTCCCGCCAACAGCGAAAACCGTGACCATGACCGGGCCCACCGGGAGGCCCAGGATCAGCAGCGCCGCCACCATCGCGGGCATTGAAGACGGCAGGAGCAGCAACAGGGACAGCGCAGCCATCAGCGCGGCGCACAGTACCCAGCGCCGGGCCAGGCCGAAGCTCTGCGGCCAGTACGCAACGGACAGTGCAGCCACCGCCGAGCTCAGCCCCATGACGGCATACAGCAGGCCGGCTGCCTCAGAGCCTGCAAACCCTGCCGAGAAAGAACTCAGGGCGGTCTGGGTGGAACCGAAGAACGTCCCCATGCACACCATGGCGAACACGGGCAGGGCTACCGCCGCCGGGAGCCTTGCGGCCCCTGGCTGTGGACCGGCCGGCACCTGCCCACCCCTGGCGGGCCTGCTGGGCGGAACTGCCCGGTGCGTCCGGTGTACCGCGAAGGCGGGAACGAGGGTGATGGTCAGTGCAACCGCCACTGCGAGCGGCAGCCAGGGCGCCAGCAGGCTGGCCAGGATTCCCACCAGGGCGGGGCCCAGGACAAAGGTCACCTCATCTGCGGTGCTTTCGTAGGAAAGGGCGGTGTCCAGGTCCCGTGTTTGGTCCGTGGCCGAGCCATGGGCGGCCAGGGCCATCCATCGGACCCTGGCGAGCGGACCCACCTGGGGGCAGCTGGCACCGGAGACGAAGGAGGCGGCAAGGACCGCTGCGGGGACACCCGGGGATTCCGCGGTGGCCCACACAGCCAGGATCAGGGCCACCACGGCAATGCTGTTCAGGAGCGCAGCGATCAGGAGCACGGGGCGCTGTCCCCGGCGGTCGGCAAGGGACCCCAGAACCGGCGCGCCCACGGCTGAACCGATGCCCACGGCGCCTGCCGCCATCCCTCCGAGCGCGTACGAGCCACTGGCTGACGTGACCAGGGTCAGCGTTCCCACCGTCAGCATGGCCAGCGGCAGCCGCGCAAACAGGCCGAGGGGTATAAAGGCGCGGCCGGCAAGAAGGGGAAGCCTGGCGAAGCGGCCGCGGGAGGCTGCAGGGGTTTTTCCCGGGGCGGGTGGAGCAGCGGCGGCTGTGGCCGGTGTCGGAGGCGAGGGCAATTCTCCTGCGGCGGGGCCGGTTACGTGCGTGTTGGCTGGTGAAACGGGTGAGTTCAATTCCGGGCTCGTTCATGTCGTGCGCATCGTCCCTCCTCCCGATGCGCGCAACCCGGTAACAAGGCAATTATACGGGCGCTTACGTATCTGGCCCGCAGCGCAGCCCGCCGGTTGGTGTGGCCGTACGGTCACACTGGCGCCTCGCCGTCAGGTCACAGCGCAGATTGGCTAGAGGACCGCACGGTCACACTGGCACGTCCGCGCCGTCCGATATCCGGAGGGTGGAGCCGTTCCGGCCCTTGAGCACTTGGAGCTGGGCGCCGATCCGCTGCTTCATCTCTGCGACATGGCTGACCAGTCCCACCACGCGGCCGCCGTCCCGCAGCCCTTCCAGGGCGTCCATCACCTGTTCAAGGGACTGCTCGTCCAGGCTTCCGAATCCCTCATCGACAAACAGGGTTTCAATTTCCACTCCGCCTGCCTCCTGCTGGACAACGTCCGCCAGGCCAAGTGCCAGCGACAGGGAAGCCATGAACGACTCCCCGCCGGACAGGGTGGAGGTGTCCCGGCGGAACCCGGTCCACTGGTCCACCACTTCAAGTCCAAGCCCCGATTTTGCTCCGCGCGCGGCCTTGGCGTCGGTGTGCTGTAGCAGGTAGCGGCCATCGCTCATGGCCACCAGCCGTTCGGAGGCTGCCACGGCAACCTGCTCCAGGCGGGCGGCCAGGACGTAGCTGTTCAGGCTCATCCGGTAGTTGTTCTCGCCCCGCCCGGCCGCCGCATCGGCCAGCCCGGCCAGCATCTGAGCCCGCTCTGCCGGCTGTCGTGCTGAGCCTGCCAGGTCTTCGTATTCAGCACGGATGCCGCGCAGCGTGGCAAGGCACCGGGCGGCCATGCCGGCAGCCAGGTCAGCATCCCGGGCATCCTGGAGAGCCTCTGCCGCAGTTTCACGCAGGGCGTCGAGCCGTACCTGGTCCAGCTCGTAGCCCGCGGACTTCTCCTCCAGTGCCAGCAGGACATCGTCGGACGCGAACAGCTCCGCCACTCTCGCTTCCTCGTCCTGGGCTGCCCGCACCCGGGCCTCGAGCGCAGCCGCCTCATCGACGTCGAGCAGCTGCTCCCGTGCCTCGCCAGCGGATGTAAAACCGGCCGCAGGCAGTGCCAGTTCCAGTTGGTCCAGAGCCTCCGCTGCCTGGGCCTCCATCCTGTCGAGGTGCGCCTGCGCCTCGACCGCCTTGTTGAGGACAGTCACGGCGGTCTCCAGGGCACGCAGCCGCTGGGCCAGGCTGCGGTGGGTGCCCCTTAGCCCTGCCAGCGCCTGGTCCAGAGCCGAGGATTGTTCGGACACGTCGGCCAGTGACGCTGCGGTCCGCGCCAGCTCGCCTTCGGTACCTGTGCGGGATTCCAGGGCGGCCGCCGCAGCGGTCTCGAGTTTGCCGAGCCGCAGCCTGACTGCTTCCAGTTCCTTCACTGCCCCATCGGCGTCGGCCGCTGCCTGGCGCGCACCCTCCGCCGCACTGAGGGCCTCATCCTCCGCGGTGTCCCCGCCCTGCCCGGCGAGGACCGCCACCAGCTGGCTGGCCTCCCCCAGCTCGCGGGCCACCAGGGCAAAGGCGGCTTCCGCTGCTTCGTGGACCAGCCGGGCTTCTTCCTCTTCCTGTGCAAGTTCCGGGCCACCGGAGCTCCCCGCGGCCGGAGCGGGATGGTCCGGGCTGCCGCAAACGGGGCATTGTTCCCCGTGGACCAGCTTGGCAGCCAACTCGGCAGCGGCATTGGCCAGCCGCTGCTCCCTCAGGTCCAGCCAGCGGCGTTTCGCCTCCAGCTGCCGGTCACGGCATTCGTCATGGCGGACCTTCACCAGGTCCCGGGTGGCAACGGCGGAGCCGTAGCGCCTGACCACGTCCAGCAGTTCCTCCGCTGCTGCAGCTTCCTTCCGGCGCAGTGCCACGGTGGCCGCATGCTGTTCCAGGTCCTGCAGCCCGTCCTGGAGAAGGCTCCGCTCGTCCGCCAGTTCCTTGGCGCGCTTGCCTGCCTGTTCCAGGGCCGCGGCAAGCTCCTCCCGCTTTCTCAGCAGGCTGCTGTGGCGCTTCCGAAGGGCCAGCAGCCGGTCTTCGTCCGGCAGCCTGGCCTCGACTACGGCCAGGAGGGAACGCAGCCGGCCCAACTCGGTTGCAGCTCCGGCGACAGGTCTTGCGGCATCGGCTGCGGGGCGCGGCGCTAAATGGAGTTCCAACTCCGCCAGTTCGGGGTCCTCTCCCGCAGCCAGGCTGAGCAGGGTGAAGGCTGACTCCACGGCGGTAGCGGCGCTCCGGGCTTTGGCGGCACTGGCATCAACGTTCAGCAGCTGCCCCTGCAGGACCTCGGCCTTCCGGTGCCGGGCCAGCCGAAGGAGGTGATCGCCAAGCAGCTGCGCCCCCTGCTCCACCGCCAGTTTCCGGGCTGCGGCGGAGTCGAGCTTCCGGCGCCGGTCGGCGCGCAGTGTTTCGACGCCAACGGCGTTCCTGCATTCGGTGCTTGCGGCCTCGGCCCGCCCTGCCTGCGCCGTCAGCTCCTCAAGGCGGGCGGCCACCGCTTCCTCCAGCCAGCCGAGCCGCGCCTCGGTGTTCTCCGGGGAGGGAGCGCTGGAGCTGTCTAGGCTGAGGCGCGCAGCCTCGGCCTCCGCGCGGGCTGCCAGGAGTTCGAGCCGGCCCGCAAGGTGGGACACCTCATCCTTTGCCGCCTGCGCCTGGCGCGAGAGTTCCTGCTCCACGGATTCGAACCGCTCGGTACCGAACAGCTTTTGCAGGAGTTCCAGCCTGTCCGTGGCCTTGGAGCGCAGGAACGCGGCAAAATCTCCCTGTGGCAGCATCACCACCCGGGTGAACTGCTCCCGGTCCATGCCCAGCAGCGCCAGAATCTCAGCGCCGGCCTCGTCATTGCGGGCCGACTTGTCCGTCCAGGTCCCCCCTGTCCGTTCACGCAGCAGGGTCTTGGCCTGCTGGGTGGTGAAGCCGTTCTTCCCCCGGGCGCTCGGTTTGTCCCAGGCCGGGGACCGTGTCACTTCAAAGCGGCGTCCCTGGGCCGAGAACTCGCAGGTCACGGCGGGTTCCTGCGCCGGCTCCGCATGGTCGCTGCGGAGCCGTTTACCGTCCTGGCGGGCTCCCGGAACGGAACCGTAGAGGGCAAAGCAGATGGCATCCAGGACACTGGTTTTCCCGGCACCCGTGGGGCCGTTGAGCAGGAAGAGGCCGTGTGCGCTGAGCCGGTCGAAATCGATCTCCTCGGTGCCGGCGAAAGGGCCGAACCCCGAAATCTGCAGGCGGTGGATCCTCATCGTGAAGCCTCCAGGAGGCGGACGTTCTCCAGCGCGGCTGCGAGCGCCGCTTTTTCGGCGTCATCGGGGACCCTGCCCCGCACGTGTTCCAGGAAGCCGCAGCATACCGAGAGGTCGTCGGGTGCCTCGGCGAGCCTGCTGCTGTAGCTGGAAGCGGCCGCCGGGGTTCCACCCTCGGGATCGAAGCCGAGGACCAGCGTGTCCGGGAACCGGGAACGGAGCCGCTCCATGGCCCGGGCTGGACGCTGGGCGTCTGTCAGCGTGACTTGGCAGTAGGCTGCTTCGGCCCACTGGTGCTCGGGCAGCTCAAGCAGCTCTTCCAGCGGACCGCGCAGCACGGCCAGCGTCCGGGGCGCTTCCCACAGGACTTCCTGCACGGAGCTGACCCCCTCCGAGCCCACGTCCACGAGCCAGCCGCCCTTCCGGTGCGTGGCTTCGGAAAAGGAATACGCCAACGGCGAGCCCGAGTACCGGACCTGCGGCGACAGGGCCTGGCGGCCGTGCAGGTGGCCCAGCGCGGTGTAGCTGAAGCCGTCGAAGAGGTCCAGCGGTACGGCTCCGACGCCGCCGATGCTGAGGTCGCGTTCGCTGTCCGAGCTGATCCCGCCGCTGGCGAACGTGTGCGCCAGGACCACGGAGTGGACGGCGGCGGACGCTGAACGCCGTTCGATATCCTCCCGGATCAGCGCTGTTGCCGCCCGGGTGACCTCGAAGTGGCTGGCAGTGTCCACCCCGAGCTGTTCGGCGACAAGACGGGGCTCGAGCCACGGTATGCCGTAGATGGCCAGCACAGCTTCAGCAGGGTGGCCGTCAGGGGCATCGTCCAGGGGCAGCAACAGCGGCTGGTCCAGGCTCTCGATCCTGGTCCGGAGGTGGACTCCCCCGCGTTCCAGGAGGCGGGAGGCGAAACCCAGGCGGATGGCGGAATCATGGTTGCCGCTGGTCAGCACCACCTGCGCGCCCGCGGCTGTCAGGCGGACCAGGGCATCATCCAGCAGGCGCACTACGTCGACGCCGGGAAGGGCACGGTCATAGACGTCCCCGGCCACCAGGACGACGTCGACGCCGTGCTCAGTAACCGTGCGGACCAACTGGTCAACGAAATCCCGTTGGGCATCGAGCATGCCAACGCCGTGGAAGGACCGCCCCAGGTGCCAGTCCGATGTATGTAGTAGCCGCATGTTCCTAAGCTATCGGCTGCCACTGACAGCAGGCGCAACCGCCGCGTTCACCGTCAGCCCCGCTTGCCGTCAAAGAATTCCTGGGCTTCGGTGGATGCGGGTTCGGCCGTTTCGGCGGACTCCCCTGCCTCATTGGCTTCTTCTCCGGTCCCGGCCTGCACGACGGCACCGACACCAGCACCAGCACCAGCACCAGCACCAGCACCGATGCTCCGGAAGACCAGCCCGGCAATTGCAGCCCCCAACAGCGGGGCGGCCAGGAATACCCAGAGCTGCCCCACGGCCCAGCCCGAGCTGAACACCGCGGACGCAACAGCGCGGGCAGGGTTGAACGGCAGGTTCCCTACCGACTGGCCCAGCTGCAGCAGCACTGCAAAGGTCAGGCCCACGGCCACGGGGGCTGCAGACCGGCTGCCCCCGTCCCGGGTGTCCCTGCCGGACGTGCCCACAAAGACCGCGACGACAATAGCGGCTCCGAGCATTTCAAGGAGCAGCACTGCCGCCAGCGGCGCCTGGATGATGGAGTGTTCGCCGAAGCCGGCGGTCACGGTGTCAAAAGCGGTGCGGCTGTCCGCGATGCCCGGCAGGGTGCGCAGGATCCCGTAAAGCGCGAGGGCTCCTGCGAGTCCCCCCGCCAACTGGGCGCCCACATAGGCGGCAGCAGCTCCGGCCCTGATCCGGCCTGCCACAAGGTGCCCCAACGTGATGGCGGGGTTGAAGTGGCCGCCCGAAACGTGCGCGAAGGCCAGCATCGCGGCGGTCACGGCCAGGCCCGCGGCAAGTGCAGCAGGAAGGGGGCTGGAATCCGGGATGGTGAACAGGGGCACGCCGAGGCCGGCCACCACGATGAACAAGGTGCCGAACGCCTCGGCCCCCAGCCTGGGCAGGAACCCCGGCCGGGCGACCTCCGGGCCGCTGGGCATCAGGACGTCGTGGGGGGCGGGTGCGGGGGAACTCATGGCGGGACCCTTTGGTAGGTAGAAGAAGGCGGTGCTGCCGCCGGGCAACCCTTCCATTATTCCAGCCGACGCTGGACGTTTGCTGGTGCAGCGCCTTTGCGCAATGCCGGCAGTGGGCGGGCGTGCCGGCGCCGCCGGAGGCCGCGGTAAATTTACAGCATGAGCATTGAACCCGGCCCGTCCGTGCCCGCACTGAAATCCCGCATCCATGGCTGCCTGCTGGGCGGCGCGCTGGGCGATTCCCTGGGCTACGCCGTCGGCACGGGGTCGGTTGAAGAGATCCGGAGCCGCTCCGGCGGGCGCGGCATCACCGGATCCGGCCCCATGCCCGGCACGTTCTCCGACGAAACCCAGCTGACCCTCTACACGGTGGACGGGCTGGTTGAGGCCCTGGAATGGGCGAATTCGGGTGTCGGCGCGGATGTGAACGCCTGCCTGTGGCTCGCCTACCTCCGGTGGCTGGCCACCCAGGGGGAAGCCGCTCCGGCGTCGGCCCCCACACCACAGCCCCGGTGGATAGACGGGCACGCTGCGCTCCGCCAGCGGCGGAACCCCAGCACAACCTGCATTTCCGGGCTGGCAACGGGTGAAATGGGCACCTCGGTCCGCCCCGTGAACCCCGAATCGAAGGACTGGGGCACCGTGGTGCGGTCAGCACCGTTCGGGCTGATCCCGCACATTACGCCCGACGCCGTCTACAAGCTGAGTGCCGACGCCGCCTCCCTGACGCACGGCCACCCCGCGGCGCGCCAGGCTTCCGGAATCTTCAGCCTGCTGGTTCACCGGCTGGTTTCGGGTGAAGCCCTGCCGGAGGCTGCCTCCGCCGTGACCGCCCACGCCCACACCCTGGGCGGTGTGGCTCACGAACTGCCGGAACGCCTGGAAGCCGCGCTCTCACTCGCCGCCAGGGGCGTAACCACGCCGGAGGAACTCATCGAGGCACTCGGTGACGGCCGGACCGCCGAGGACGCCCTCGCCGTCGCGCTGTACGCCGTGCTCGCCACTGTCCCCGTCACGGGGACGGCCGACGCAGGGACGGACGACGACGGCACGGACACCCTGCCCGTCCGTCACTTCCGGGAGGCGGTGTCCCTGGCGGTGAACCACGGCGGGCAAAGCGACGCCACCGGTTCACTGGCCGGGAACATCCTGGGTGCCTACTACGGCGAGGAGTGCCTGCCCGCAGACTGGCTGGAGTCGCTGGAGGCGCCTGAGGCAATCCGCGGCATGGCCGGTTTGCTGGTGGGCGTCACGACCGCCGAAGGCTGATGTTGTTGCACGCCTCGCAGACGTCCTCCGGGATCAGTCCGCGGCGCTGCAGGAACCCGAAAACCACGCAGCCCAGGCAGAACCCGGCAAAGGCTTCAAGCGACGCCGCCACGATCAGGACGCCCAGCACCGCCCACGCCGCGGGCGCCGCTCCGGCCACGAACAGGGCAAGGGCTGCTGTGGAGACGGCCGCCCCCATGCCCTGAGCGAAGCGCTTGGGCGGTCCGGGCACCAGTTTCACCCGTCCCAGCCGCGGCGTGATGACCTTGACGGACACCAGTGCCAGCGGCGAAATCCTCGGTCCGAAGAGCACGCGCAGCCAGAACCCGGCGGCGATGGCCAGCAGGCCCCACCCGGAGCCAAGGGCAAGCGTGACAACCGCGAGCGCCACCACCAGTCCGGCGGTGACGCGGGCAGCGTACTCGTTGACCGGATTCGGGAAGGCGAACAGAGAGCTCATGTGCCAAGGCTAGAAGCGCAGGGCACCGGGGCAAAGGTTTGTTGCGCCCTGTGAAGACGCGATCGGACCGGAGGCCTCAGGCGATGGCTGCCGCCGCGAAGTCGCCCACCATCTGCAGGAACTCGCCTTCGGACAGCACTTCGATGGACTGCCCACGCCCGTGGAGCTCCAGCACGCGCCGGGCTTTGCCGGTCAGCCGGCCGGAGCGGAGGTCGGAGGCAACAAAGCCGTCCCCCACCACCAGGACGGTGGTGCGCCCGGTCACCCGGCTCTCCGGGCGGGCGCCGACGTCGGCAGAGCGCCTTTTGGCTTCCGGGCGCCCAATGGACAGCTCCCCGGTGAAGACGACGGTCTGGCCGTACAGGGGGTGGCCCGGCTCGGCGTCGGGGTTGGGGAGCGGGTTGGCTCCCTCCTCCGGCCAGCCCGCCTGGAAGGGCCTGAGCGGCGCAGCGGTGCCGCCGGCGGCAGCGGCAAGGGCCGCGATACTGGACTTGGACAGTCCGTCCGTTGCCGGGTCGAAGGCGTGCTGGCGCGGCATCACCAGCCCCAGCGACAGGTAGAGTTCGGCGATGCTGTTGGCCTGGTTCCGCCGGGCTATGTCGATCAGGATTCCCGCACACGCCCGGGCATCCTCGGCGGCGTCGTGGTGCTTCACCAACGGCACGCCGGCTTCCTCGGCGGCGAACGGCAGGGAGTTGGAGACCAGCGAATAGCACCGCCGGGAAAGCATCACGGTGCACACATAGTCGTAGGCGGGCCCCGGCAGGCCGGAGACTTCCAGGCCCGACCGGATCACGCCCAGGTCGAAGGCGGCATTGTGCGCCGCGAGGATGTCATCGCCAATGAAGGCGCCGATTTCGGGGAAGAGTTCCCCGAAGCGGGGGTGCCCGGCCACGTCGTCAGCCCGGATGCCGTGGATCCGGACGTTGTGGTAGTCGAAGTGGTCGTGGTTCGGCGGGGGCCGCATCAGCCAAGAAGCTTCGTCCACGATCTGCCCGCCCCGTACCTTGGTCAGGCCAACCGCACAGGGAGAGCCCCGGAAGCCGTTCGCAGTTTCAAAGTCGATCGCCGTAAAGTCCAAACCCACGGCCCAACCTTACCGCCGGAATGCTGCCCCTCCATGCAGGCACAGGTCTGTCAAGTACCCTTGAGGGGTGAACTTTCCTGTGATGAATGACCTCGCCGTGTCCATGCTGGGCGGGGCAGGACCGGTGCAGCCCCAGCTGGCCTCCTTCCTGCCCGACTGGCTGAACCCCCAGGTCTTCCTGGCCGATCCCGCCCTGGCGCCGTGGGTGGTGCTGCTGGTCTGCGGCATCGTCTTCGCGGAGACCGGCCTGCTGGTGGGCTTCTTCCTGCCTGGTGATTCCATGCTGTTCACAGCCGGCCTCCTGGTGGCCACGGACACCATCAAGTTCAACGTGTGGGTCTTCGCGCTGCTGATCATGATTTCGGCCATCGTGGGCAACCAGACCGGCTACCTCATCGGGTCGAAGGCCGGGCCCGCCATCTTCAACAAACCCAACTCGCGCCTGTTCAAGCGGGAAAACGTGGAGAACGCGCACGCCTTCTTCGAAAAGCACGGCGGCAAGGCACTGATCCTGGCGCGCTTCGTCCCCATCATCAGGACTTTCGTCCCCGTCATCGTGGGCGTCGCCCAGATGAACAAAAAGAAGTTCTTCCTCTTCAACGTCATCGGCGCAGTGCTGTGGGGCGGCGGCGTGACGCTCCTGGGGTACCTGCTGGGCGACCGTATCCCCTGGGTCCGTGACAACCTGGACATCATCTTCATCGCGATCGTCCTGGTGTCTGTCCTGCCAATCGGCGTGGAGGTCCTCCGCGGCCTGTCCGCCAAGCGCCAGGCGAAGGCCTACGGCACCGACCCCGTGGAGGAATTCATCGAGGAGCACGCCCCCAAGGACGAGCAGAAGACCCCGCGCCTCCCGTAAAGTGCCCGTAAACCATCAAAGGTGTGCTCCCCGCCGCGGCGGGGAGCACACCTTTTTGGTTAACCGGCGGTTGTTAAGCCTCCGCGTCCGTCAGGCCTCTGCCCGGCGCAGCGCCTCGACGATGGCCGGCAGCAGCGCCCGGAAGGCCTTGCCGCGGTGGCTGATGGCGTTCTTTTCCTCTGCGGACAGCTCGGCGCAGCTGCGGTCCTCCCCCGCGGGCTGCAGCACGGGATCGTAACCGAAGCCCCCGCTGCCCCGCGGCTCGCGGAGCAGCACGCCCTCCAGCTGTCCGTATTCCACCACCTCGTGGCCGGGCCTGCCATCCGTGTCCGGCACTGCCAGCGCCGCCGCGCAGACGAAGGCCGCACCCCGGTGGATGTCCGGCACGTCGGAGAGCTGGCTGAGCAGGAGCCGCAGGTTGGCGGCGTCGTCGCCATGGGTTCCCGCCCACCGGGCCGAAAAGATCCCCGGCGCTCCGCCCATCACGTCCACCGCAAGGCCGGAGTCGTCGGCAATGGCAGCCAGGCCGGTGGCCTCCGCAACGGCGCGCGCCTTCAGCAACGAATTTTCGGCAAAGGTCACGCCGGTTTCGACGACGTCAGGGGCACCTGCCGCTGCCGCGTCCACCACCTGGGTGTCGACGTCGAGCCCCGGGACCTGTCCCCGCAACAGCTCGCGGAGCTCCCGGAGCTTGCCCTTGTTGTGGGTTGCCAGGACCAGGCGGGGAGCTGGGCCGCCGGCCGGGTTCACAGCGTGTCCGCCAGGGTCTCCCGCTGGATGGCGGCGAGCTGCGTGGTGCCCAGCAGCGCCAGGTCCAGGAGCTGGTCCAGCTCGGCCCGGTCAAAGGGTGCGCCCTCGGCCGTTCCCTGCACTTCCACGAACTTTCCCGAGCCGGTGACCACAACGTTCATGTCGGTTTCGGCCCGGACGTCCTCGACATACGGCAGGTCCAGCATGGGCACGCCGTCGATGATGCCCACGGACACGGCGGCAATGGTGTCGATCAGGGGCTGGGCATTCTTTGCGATCAGCTTGTTGTCGCGGGCGAAGCGGATGGCGTCTGCGAGCGCGACGTAGGCGCCGGTGATGGCTGCCGTGCGCGTGCCGCCGTCCGCCTGGAGGACGTCGCAGTCCAGCACGATGGTGTTTTCGCCCAGGGCTTTGGTGTCGATGATCGAGCGCAGCGAACGCCCGATGAGCCGCGAGATTTCGTGGGTGCGGCCGCCGATCTTGCCTTTGACGGATTCGCGGTCGGAGCGGGTGTTGGTGGCCCGGGGCAGCATGGCGTACTCGGCGGTGACCCAGCCGCGGCCTTCCCCCTTGAGCCAGCGCGGTACGCCTGCGGTCAGGGATGCGGTGCACAGGACCCGGGTGTTGCCGAACTCGATCAGGGCGGATCCCTCGGCCTGGGTGGACCATCCGCGGGTGATGCTGATGGGCCGGAGCTGGTCGGGGGCGCGGCCGTCGGCGCGCACGATGGGTACTGCAGTTGCTTCAGAAGTCATGCCTTTAGCTTATCGACTGCACGCCCGGCCGATGCCGGGACCCGGAGCGAAGGCCGGGCAGACCGAAGGGCTAGATGGTGTAGTGCACTCCGGCGACCGCCACCGCAACGTCGCCGCCGAACACCGGTCGGGCCTCGGCCATGACCGTGGTCTGGGATGTCCACACGGGAATGTGCGTAAGCAGGAGCCGGCGCGCCCCCGCCGCCGCAGCGGCCTCCCCGGCACGCTTTCCGGTCAGGTGGACGTCCTTGATGCCGTCGTCGCGGCCTTCCTCGAAGGCTGCCTCGCACAGGAACAGGTCGGCGTCCTTGGCTGCTTCCTCAAGCCCGGCACAGGAGTCGGTATCACCGGAATACGTCAGGACGCGGGACACCGGCGCGCCGTCCTTGTCCGGCTCCACCACTTCCACCCGCAGGGCGTAGGCCTCCTCCACGGGGTGGTTCACGGCGAAGGGCGTCACGGTGAAGGGCCCCACGGTCACGGCTTCGCGTTCCGCCCAGTTGGTGAAGTCGAATTCCTCGTGCATCCCGGGGTCCAGCTCCAGGCCGTACGCCGTGGCCATCCGGTCTGCCGTGGCCGCAGGTCCCCAGACGGGGATCCGGCCGCGCCCCCAGCCGCCGGGTTTCCACCGGACAGCCACGTGCAGGCCGCACAGGTCCATGCAGTGGTCGGGGTGCAGGTGGGTGAGGAAGATCGCGTCGATGTCCTCCAGATCGGTGTACCGCTGGATGGCACCCAGCGCACCACTGCCCAGGTCCATGACCACTTTCCAGGTCCGCTCGCCGTCGTTCGCGGTCAGGAGGTAGCACGACGCCGGTGACCCGGGGCCGGGAAAGGAACCCGTACAGCCTACGATGGTGAGCTTCACTGGCCGCTGCCCCCGGTCGCTGACGTGCCCACGAAGTTGGAGATCCGCGGCCGCGCCGCTGCGCTCTGGGCGGCGGCGATCATTTCCGGGGTGATCCTGGCCAGGCTTCCGGTGGGGTACTGGGCGGACACATGGTCCACGTGCCGGACGGAGAGGACCTCCGGCCCCAGGAACCGCCGGGCCAGCGCCTCGAACTGGCCGGCATCGCCGGTGGCCACGAAGTGGTGCTCCGGCGGGTTTGAGTCCGTGCGCTGCAGGTTGTGGGTGGCCAGGGCACGGTAGACGTCCTTAGCGGTTTCCTCGGCGCTCGACACCAGGGTCACGTCCGCCCCCATAACATAAGAGATGACGCCGGTGAGCAGCGGGTAGTGCGTGCAGCCCAGGACCACCGTGTCCACGCCCGCGGCCTTGAGCGGGGCGAGGTATTCCTCGGCGACGGCCAGCAGGGCCGGTCCGGTGGTGATCCCTGCTTCGACGTAGCTGACGAATTCCGGGCACGCCACGGAGGTGATCGCCAGGTCCGGCGCCGCGGCGAACGTGTCCTCGTAGGCGCGGGAGCCGATTGTGGCGGAAGTGCCGATCACGCCGACCCGTCCGCTGCGGGTTGCTGCCACTGCCCGCCGCACCGCCGGCTGGATGACTTCGATAACGGGGATGCCGTACTTGGCCGTGTACCGCTCGCGGGCATCCCGCAGGACAGCGGCCGACGCCGAGTTGCACGCGATGGTGAGCAGCTTGACACCGGAGTCCACCAGTTCGTCCATCACGCCCAGGGCGTTGGCCCGCACCTCCGCGATGGGCAGGGGGCCGTACGGTCCGTGCGCCGTGTCCCCCACATAGAGGATGGACTCGTTGGGAAGCTGGTCGATGATGGAGCGGGCCACCGTGAGGCCGCCAACACCGGAGTCGAAAACGCCAATGGGCCGCGACTCCAGGGCGGCGGCGGGCAGGTCGCTGGCGTCGGACCCCGCTGCAGCGCCGGCTGACGGATCCATGCTTGAGGCTCTACTCATGATTATTCGAGGATAGGTCTTCCCCGCAGCTCCAGTCATGAACCTGTGGCCGGGAGCTCATGTCTGGTGTGTCACAGCGCAGGGACGGGGAGCAGTCCGCGCCGCTCACCGGCGGGAGTCCATGGACTGCAGCATGGCCTGGACGAGCGACTCCTGGAGCCAGGTGGCGAAGTTGTAGACCAGGGCCAGGTAGCTCTCCACGTCCTCGGCCTGGGACCAGTCCTGCATCAGGTGGACGTGCTCGGCGTCCTCCTCGTCCTGGATGTCCAGCCGCTCGGCGAGGACCAGCCGGACATCGTTGAGCGCCATGGACCAGTGCCGTGCGCCATCGGGCGTCAGGACGATCTCGTCCTTGTCCAGGTCCAGGGCCGCGGCCCGCAGGGCGCCGATCTTTGTTTCCCGCAGCGAGCGTTCGGTGAGCTGGCGGAACTCCAGGGAGGCGCCGGCGTCGTCCTTCATGACATTGGGAAGGAGGCGCTTGACGGCCCGGTCGCTGGGCTCTGCCACGTCCAGGTCCAGACCGATCAGGGCAGCCAGGGGATCCTGGCCGTCGCGATCCTCCGGCTGGAGCATGGAGATGACGTCATGGATCAGGCTGCGCAGCAGGTCGCGTTCCGCAGGCTCAAGGTAGCCGGTGATGCCTTTGAGTCCGTACTTGAATGCTTTAGCCACGTTTCCCCTTGCCCTGGCCTCCGCCGGAGTTGCCGGAGTTGCCGTTGTTCCCGCCGCTGGCTTTTTCCACGGTGGCCCACAGCCCAAACCCGTGCATGGCCACGGCATGGCGTTCCACCTGCTCCTTGCTGCCCGAGGCAACAATGGAGCGGCCCTTCTTGTGGACCTCCATCATGAGCTTGTTCGCCTTGCTCTCGGAGTAGCCGAAATAGCTTTGGAAAACATAGCTGACGTAGCTCATGAGGTTGACGGGATCGTTCCAGATCACCAGGTTCCAGGGGATGTCCGGCGCGGTCAGGGAATCTGTGGATTCCGCTGTTCCGGTCCGGGTGCCCTCCTGTGTATCAGGGCCGAGCGCAACGCTTAAGGTCATCTGTCCATTCTATGGGGATGCCGGGCCCACGCCGGCGAGGGGCCCGCGGCGAAGCGAAGCGAGACGTGGGAGCCGGTGGGTGGGCCCACGCCGGCGAGGGGCCCGCGGCGAAGCGAAGCGAGACGTGGGAGCCGGTGGGGACTAGAGTGACTTTCGTGAGTACCTCCGCTGGCTGGGAGCATCCCCGCACGTCCTTTTACACCGACCACTACGAGCTGACGATGCTGCAGGCATCGCTGCATTCCGGGGCGGCGCACCGCAAGTCGGTGTTCGAGGCTTTTGCCCGGCGGCTGCCGGATGGCCGGCGCTACGGCATCGTGGCCGGCACGGGACGGCTGCTGGAGGGCATCGCCAACTTCCGCTTCGGGGACGCCGAGCTCGAGTTCCTGAAGCGCACCAACGTGGTCAATGCGCAGACGCTGGAGTACCTCGCGTCGTACCGGTTTTCCGGTGACATCTGGGGCTACCCCGAAGGTGAGGCGTACTTCCCGAACTCCCCCATCCTGATCGTCGAGGCCACGTTCGCGGAGGCCTGCATGCTGGAGACCTACCTTCTGTCCGTGTTGAACCATGACAGCGCCATTGCCTCGGCGGCTTCCCGGATGGTCACCGCGGCCGGCGGCCGGCCCTGCATTGAGATGGGATCCCGGCGCACCCATGAGGAAGCGGCCACCGCTTCTGCCCGGGCAGCGATCATCGCCGGCTTCGACAGCACCTCCAACCTCGAGGCCGGAATCCGCTACGGGATCAAGACGGTGGGCACCGCCGCCCACTCCTTCACCCTCCTGCACGACACCGAACGGGACGCGTTCGAGGCCCAGATTGCCTCGCTCGGGGACCACACGTCCCTGCTGGTGGACACGTACGACGTCGAAGCGGCCGTCCGCACGGCCGTGGACCTTGCGGGTCCACGCCTGGGAGCGGTCCGGCTGGACTCGGGCGACCTTGTGGCCCAGGCGCAGTGGGTGCGCAGGCTCCTTGACGATCTTGGCAACGAAAACACCAAGATCGTGGTCACTTCCGACCTCGATGAGTACGCCATCGCCGCCCTGCAGTCCGCCCCCGTGGATTCCTACGGCGTGGGCACGTCCCTGGTCACCGGCTCGGGTGCTCCTACGGCCAGCATGGTGTACAAGCTGGTCAGCCGCACGGACGACGACGGAACGTTCGTCTCGGTGGCCAAAGCGGCCAAGAACAAGGCCAGCGTGGGCGGCCGCAAGTACGCCCTGCGAAAGCTGAACGAGCGCGGCATTGCCACTGCGGAAGTGGTGGGCGTCGGCCGTCGGCCGGAGGATGACGGCAATGACCGTCCCCTCCTGCAGCAGTTCATGAAGAACGGGGAGCTGCTGCCGGGCTGGACCGGCCACGAGGGCGTGCTCCGGGCCCGCCGGCGCCATGCGGATTCCATGGCGGAGCTGCCGCCGGTGGTCAACCGCCTGCAGCGCGGGGAAGCCGCCATCCCTACTCTCTATGAAGAAAACTGAGGAGAACCGATGTCCCGGGCACTGATCATCGTCGACGTCCAGAACGATTTCTGCGAGGGCGGTTCGCTGGCCGTTTCCGGCGGCGCGGACGTGGCCGGCGCAATCAGCGAATATGTGGACGCCCACCACGGCGAGTTCGACCACATCGTTGCAACCCAGGACTGGCACGTCGATCCTGGAGAGCATTTCTCGGACACGCCCGACTTCAAGGACAGCTGGCCGCCGCACTGCGTGGCGGGCACCCCCGGTGCTGAACTGCATCCCGACCTGGACACCGAATACATCCAGGCCTACTTCCAGAAAGGGCAGTTCTCCGCGGCCTACTCAGGCTTCGAGGGCCTGCTGGCCCCCGAGGATGCGGTGCCCACCGGAGAACGGCAGCCCGGGGCCCTGCCCGGCCCAGCGGACGCCGAAAGGTTTGCTCCGGACGAAGACGCGATCGGGCTGGACGACTGGCTGCAGAGCCATGACGTGGAAGACGTCGTCGTTGTGGGAATCGCCACGGATTACTGCGTGATGGCAACGGCCCTGGACGCCGTCCAGGCCGGCTACTCCGTCACCGTCCTGCGCTCCCTGACGGCCGGAATCGCCGAGGACCTGGAGGAAGCGGTGGCCGAAATGGAACTGGGTGGCGTGGACGTAGCCTAGAGCAGCTACAGGAGTGGCCCGGCGCTCTTGCGCAGCCGGCCGTTCGTTGTTTCAACCCGCCCCTTGATCCCAGGGCAAGAACAAGGACCGGGTACTACAGTGGATGCATGGCTGCCAGCCGCAATCCGCTCGACGACCTGCGTGACACCATCGGGCGCCTTGCCGACCAGCTCAAGCTGCCCGGTTCGGAGCGCGTGGATGACCTGGTCGGCGAACTCGTGGGTCCGAAGCCCGGGCCGGCCCGGCCGTTGTCCGAGGTGCAGGCCGAGCTCGACGCGCTGGTTGGACTGGAGACAGTGAAGGAACAGGTGCGGGCGCTCGTCGCACTGCTCCAGGTCCAGGCCCGTCGTAAGGCGCACGGACTGCCGGAGGTGGCCACATCACAGCATCTCGTGTTCCTCGGAAACCCTGGCACGGGCAAGACCACCGTGGCTCGGCTCCTGGCCGAGATGTACCGCGCGGTCGGACTGCTCCAGAAGGGCCACCTGGTGGAGGTCGACCGTTCGGGCCTGGTGGGGCAGTACGTCGGCACGACCGCCATCAAAACGGACCGGGTAATCCGGCGTGCGCTGGACGGCGTCCTGTTCATCGACGAGGCCTACGCGCTGTCCCCTGAGGACGGCCGGATGGACTTCGGCCCCGAGGCGATCGAGGTCCTGCTCAAGCGGATGGAGGACCACCGCCACCGCCTGGTGGTGATCGTGGCCGGGTATCCGCGGCTAATGGAGTCCTTCCTGCTCTCGAACCCCGGCCTGCGGTCCCGGTTCGCCCGCGAGATCACGTTCCCCGACTACTCCGTGGACGCACTCCAGACGATCTTCCACCGGATGCTGACCCAGCACGGGTACAGGCTGGAGCCGGGCGCAGACGAGATGCTGCGCCGCATCTTCACCGGGCTCCACGCGGGCGAGGACTCCGGCAACGCACGGTTCGCCCGCACGCTGTTCGAGCAGGCGCTTAACCGCCAGGCGCTGCGGCTGTCCCTCGACGAGGAACACAGCCTCGACGCGCTTGATCGTGAGGCCGTCATGACGCTCACCGCAGACGACCTCGTCGAGGCCGCGCTGGCCTTGGGCGAGGAACCGGAACCCGAACCGACGCCGGAACCGGAGCAGCCACGCTGGTGGCGCTGGCTGGCCTGACCCTGCTATTTCCGGCCGATGAACCAGTCCTGGAGCTTCCGCAGGCGCGACTGCAGCTGCTCCTCGTTCGCCTGGGCAACCGGCGGTCCGCCGCACACTGTCCGCAGCTTGGTGTGCACCACGCCGTGGGGTGTGCCCGTGCGGGCAGACCAGGCGGCCACGTTCTTGGCCAGCTCGTTGCGGAGGTCCATCAGCATCCGGTGGTCCGGTATGGCCGGCGCCGGGCTTTCCGCCGCCGCGGGTGCCTTCCGGTTCTTGCGGTTCAGCTGCTCGTGCTGGCGCTGCCGCAGCAGCGTGCCCACCTGCTCCGCGTCCAGCAGCCCGGGGATGCCCAGGAAGTCCATCTCGTCGTCGGACCCCACCTCGCCGCCCGTGCCGAACTCGCCGCCGTCGAACAGCACGCGGTCAAAGGACGCCTGCGAATCCAGGGCCTCGAACTTGCCCTTGGTGAGGCTGTCCGATGCCTTGTCCTCGCGGTTGGCCTCGGCCATCAGCGAGTCCTCGGGATTGAACAGGCCGTCCGCGTCTTCCTTCTCCGGGCGGTCCAGGGCGTGGTCCCGTTCGGCCTCCATGGAGTTGGCAAGGGCCATCAGCTGCGGCACTGAGGGCAGGAAGACCGACGCCGTTTCGCCCCGCTTGCGGGCACGCACGAAGCGACCCACCGCCTGGGCGAAAAACAGGGGGGTCGAGGTTGACGTGGCATACACGCCGACGGAAAGCCGCGGCACGTCCACACCCTCGGACACCATCCGGACCGCCACCATCCAGCGTTTCTCGCTGGCGGTGAATTCCTCGATCTTGCTCGACGCCTTCGCGTCATCGGAAAGGATGACCGTGGGCGACTCCCCCGTGATCCTCTTGAGCTGTCCGGCATACGCGCGGGCATCCTCGTGATCCGTGGCAATCACCAGGCCGCCGGCGTCGGGAACGGTGCGGCGCACCTCGCTGAGCCGCCTGTCCGCACCCGCAAGCACCGCCGGAATCCACTCGCCTGCGGGGTTCAGGGCGGTACGCCAGGCGTGGGACGTGATGTCCTTGGTCACCGCAGCCTCACCCAGCGACGCCGCCATCTCCTCGCCGGCACTGGTCCGCCACCGCATCTGCCCGGAATAGGCCATGAACATCACCGGACGGACCACGTGGTCGCGCAGCGCATTGCCGTACCCGTAGGTGTAGTCCGCCTTGGAGCGGCGGATCCCGTCCCGGTCCTCGGCGTACTCGACGAAGGGAATGGGAGAGGTGTCGGAACGGAACGGCGTTCCCGTCAGCGAGAGCCGCCTGACCGCGGGGTCGAAGGCCTCGCGCAGCCCGTCACCCCAGGACAGTGCCTCGCCGCCGTGGTGGATCTCGTCAAGGATCACCAGCGTGCGCGCAGCTTCCGTCTTGGCGCGGTGGAGCAGCGGCTTGCTGGCCACCTGTGCATAGGTGACGGCAACGCCGATGAAGCCGCGGCCGTGCTGGCCGTCGGAGTTCTTGAAGTTCGGGTCGATGGCGATGCCCACCTTTGCCGCCGCATCCGCCCACTGCCGCTTCAGGTGGTCGGTGGGCGCCACGATGGTCACCCTGTTAACGGCGCCGGAGTCGATGAGGGTGGACGCCACCCTCAGCGCGAAGGTGGTCTTGCCGGCGCCCGGCGTTGCCACGGCGAGGAAGTCGCGTGGGCTGTTGCGCAGGTACAGGTCCAGGGCTTCCTGCTGCCAGGCACGGAGTTTCGGGGCGGTTCCCCAGGCTGCACGTTCCGGATAGGCCGGAGGCAGGGTGGGGCCGCCAAAGAGCGTCTCCGTCACTATTTGTTGTTGCCCGAGTCCCCTCCGGGACCCTTGCCGCCGTCGTTGCCCGGGCGGAGGCCGTCGTAGACCTCTTTGCACATCGGGCAGACCGGGAACTTCTGCGGATCCCGTCCCGGCGTCCAGACCTTGCCGCACAACGCGATGACAGGGTCCCCGGTCAGCGCGGACTCCATGATCTTTTCCTTGCGCACATAGTGCGAAAAGCGCTCCCGGTCCCCGGGCTCCACTTCCTGGCGCAGTTCCTCGCGCTCAATGGTGGCTGTGGACGTTCCAGCCCCGGAAAGCTCGCGCATCGGGTCGTTTTCGAGAGGGTCCGTCGTGCTAGTCATGCCAACCATCTTAGCTGTTCCACCGGCCGGACGTTCGACGTCGGCGCGTCCCCTGCCGGCCGCCGTCGGACTTTGCGGCGGCGTGCGCTGGCAGCGGGCGGTGCGGGCTAGATCCCCTGCCAGGCGGGCTTGTTGTCATAAGTGTGCCGGTAGAAATCCGCCAGTTTCAGGGCCGACGCCGCGGCCTCGTCCAGCAGGACGGTGGCGTGCGGGTGGAACTGCAGGATCGACGCCGGGCAGATGGCGGCGACGGGACCTTCAACGAATTCGCGGACAGCCTGGGCCTTCTGCGCACCGGTTGCCAGCAGGATGACGTGCCGCGCCTCCATGATGGTCCCGAGTCCCTGCGTCAGGACATGGTGCGGGACGTCCGCCAGGCTGGAGAAGAACCGGGCGTTGTCCCTGCGGGTCTGTTCGATGAGGCTCTTGATGCGGGTCCTCGAAGCGAAGGAGGATCCCGGTTCGTTGAACGCGATGTGGCCGTCCGTTCCCACCCCGAGGAACTGCAGGTCCACCCCGCCTGCAGCGGCGATCGCCTCCTCGTAGGCGCGGCAGGCAGCCGGGATGTCCGCGGCGGCACCGTCCGGCCCGTGGACGTTCTCCGGCCGGATGTTGACCCGGTTGGTGAACTCCCGGCGGACCACTTCCCGGTAGGACTCGGGGTGTCCGGGCGGAAGTCCCACGTATTCGTCCAGGGCAAAACCGGAGGCCCGGCTGAAGTCCAGGCCGTCCCGCTCATGGCGGGCAGCCAGCTCATCGTAGACCGGAAGCGGGGACGAACCAGTCGCCAGGCCAAGGACGGCATCAGGTCTGCGCCGGAGGAGGTCCTCGACGGCATCGGCGGCAAGCTTGGCAATCTGTTTGCTGCCGTTGAGGATGACGACTTCCATGCTGATTCCTTCCGAACGCTGTTCAGCGGTTGACGGACACCTGGGCCAGCAGCTCGGGCCCGCGGTTGTCCAGCCATTTTCCGCCCAGCCTGACGCCTAGGACAAACAGGACCAGGCCCAGGACCGTCCCCGCGGTGAGGTTGATCCAGCCGAAGAGGCCGTTGCCCGTGACCACCTGCGCAACCAGGAGGCCCACCTGCGGCAGGACCAGGACCATCAGGACCAGCAACCCTCCGAACTGTACCGCGAGGGTCTGCCCCACGTTGCCGGGCGGTTTCTTGAACGGGCTGTCGCCCGGCAGCGGAACGGCCACGGTGTACCGGGCCGAGACCACCGATGCCAGTCCCAGCCCGGTGAACAGGATGCCCAGGCTCAGGCCCAGCTGCCCGGGCAAGCCCGCCCAGTCCCCTGTCAGGGCGGAATACCCCAGAGCGAACACCAGTACCACCGGCAAGGCGAACGCCAGGCAGGCAAGGGCGCGGCCCAGCCGGTCCGCCAGTCCCCTGACGCCGGTGGCAAGGTGCAGGGCGAAGGCGGTGTTGTCGTAGGACACGTCCGCAGAGATGGACCAGGCGAGGATGAACGCGGAGAGCGGGGCAAGGATGCCCAGGCTGGTGAAGTCCCCGGTCTGGCTGCCCTGGAAGGCGAGCACCACGGGAAGCAGGGGGATCACCACCAGAGATCCCGAATACCGTGGATCCCGGAACCAGTACGTGAGGGACCTCGCCATCACCGCGCCGGCCGGAGTGGCGGGCAGCACTCCCAGCAGTCCCAGCCTGCCGCCTTTGCGCCTGCCGCTGCCCGCGTAGGGAGGAGTGACCAGCGCCCGTTCCAGCAGCGATTTCCATGCCCACGCGAGCGCGGCCAGTGCTGCAACGGATACCAGCAGCTTTAAGGCTGCCTGTCCCGGCTGCCCGGCGGCCACGTCACCGCCCAGCGACCACGGTGCGCCTAGCGGGGTCCAGGAAAGCGTCCTGGCAAAGCCGGGCAGGAAACCGGTGGAGGCTGAGAGGCCTTGGCCTATTCCTGCCACAATGGGCCCCATCAATACCAGCGGCACCATGAAGGCTATGGCGCTGATGTCCTTGAACCGCCGCGATGCGGCCAGGCTTGCCGTTGCCGTGGTCACCACTTTGGCGAGCACCACGCAGGTCAGTACGCCCAGCACTGCCCCCACGAACGCGGCGAGCGCAGGAAGGACACCATGGGACCACGTGGCCACCGTGGACAGCGCCACCAGCGAAGTGGCCAGCCCCGGAATGCCGATCAGTCCGCCCAGGGCCAGCCCGGCCAGCATCTGCTTCATGGGGATCGCGAACGTAGTGAACCGTGCGGGATCCAGGGTCATGTCCGTGGCAGAGGCCACCACCGGCACGACGCCCCAGCCCAGGATGGCGGCGGATCCGCCGAGCACCACAGCGGTCTGGGCAAGGTCAAGAGGCGCGTTACGCAGCATCACCAGTGCCATCACAAGCGTTGCCACCATCCCCAGTGCGTAGAGCCCGGCGATGGCCATCCCCACCAGTTGCCACGGGCTGCGACGCAGGCCGTTGCGCAGCAGTGTCAGCTTGAGCCTTAGAAGGTGCGCAACCATTCCAGTCCTTCCGTGTGGCTGCGGCCGCCCACCAGCTGCACGAACCGGTCCTCCAGCGAGGCCCCGGCACGCACCTCGTCAACGGTTCCGGCGGCGAGCAGCCGTCCGTTGGCCACCACTGCCACGTGGTCGCACATGCGCTGCACCAGGTCCATGACATGGCTGGACACGATGACCGTGCCGCCCGAAGCGACGTAGCTGTCAAGGATGGAGCGGATGTTGGCCGCGGAGACCGGGTCCACCGCTTCGAAAGGTTCGTCCAGGACCAGCAGCCGGGGCGCGTGGATGAGGGCGGAGGCCAGCGCAATCTTCTTGGTCATGCCCGCCGAGTAGTCCACCACCAGGGTGCCGGCGTCCTCCTGGAGATCCATGGCGGCGAGGAGGTCCGCAACGCGCGTGGCCACTGTCTCCCGGTCCATACCCCTCAGCAGCCCCGCATAGGTAATGAGCTGCTCGCCGGTGAGCCGGTCGAACAGCCGCACCCCGTCCGGCAGGATGCCCATCAGCCTCTTCGCGTCCAGCGGCCGCTGCCAAACGTCCACGCCGTGGACTGCCGCTGTCCCAAAGTCCGGACGCAGGAGGCCGGTTGCCATTGACAGCGTGGTGGTCTTACCGGCGCCGTTGGGTCCCACAATGCCGTAGAAGGAGCCGGCCGGCACGTCCATGCTGATGCCGTCCACGGCGATCTTCCCACCGAACCGCTTGGCAAGCCCGCGGATGGACAAGGCCGGCACCTGCGGTGCCGCACCGGGGTGCAGAGCCGGCACGGAATGCAGTGCATGGTCTGGTTGCGGGGCCGGCTCGCGTTGCGGGGCCTGATCGGGTTGCAGTGCCGGGTCGGGTTGCGGGGCAGTCATGAAGCCAGACTAGCCCTCGGGTACCCGCTGCGGGGTCCTCCCTGAGGAGTAGCGGGAAAGGCGTAGGAACCACTTCCGGTAGGACGCTGTCCGGCGACATCGTTCCGGGGCTCCCTAACGCACCTTCCGGATGCGGATGGGCCCCTTGGCGGTGGAGGGATCCACCACAGAGCCGCCTTGGGTGATCTGGACTTCGCCTGCGTCAACCAGCCGCCGCGCCGCCCTGCGGGCGGGCTCCATGAGGTCGCGCCACTTCCCGCCGCCGACAGCGCGGGCAGCCTCCGACGGGCAGATGGTGGACGTGGCGGCCCTGGCGGCCAGGAGTTCCAGGATGGCGGCTTCCAACTGCTGCTCGACCCCGCTGCGCGGCGCCGGTGTCGGTTCAAGGCCTGGCGCCCTCTCCGGCGCCGGCGCAGGGTGAGGCGCAGTGCGCCGGTCCCGGCCGGCCATCAGAAGGTGCGCCGCGGAACGGCACGCTCGTATTGCGGCGGCCACGCGAGGTCATGGCCCAGTTCAAAGGCGGCCCTCAGCCACCAGTGCGGGTCCCGCAGTGCTGCCCTCGCGATGAGGACGCCGTCAGCCTGTCCTGTGGCGACGGCGTGTTCAGCCTGGCCTGCCGAGGTCAGCAGGCCAACGGTGCCGGTGGCCACTCCGGCTTCCCTCCGGATGGCTGCCGAAAATCCGGTCTGGTAGCCGGGCCCGGCCTTGATCTGCTGGTGGGCAACGGCGCCCCCGCTGGACACGTCGATGAGGTCCACACCGTGTTCGGCGGCCTGCCGTGCCAGTCGCACGGAAGCGGCCAGATCCACGCCGCCTTCTGCCCAGTCGCTGGCGGAGATCCTCAGGAGCAGCGGCATGGACTCCGGAATGACCGCGCGGACGGCGTCAACAACAGCCAGCATCAGCCGGTTCCGGCCCGTTTCGTTGCCACCCCAGGCATCGGTCCGCGTGTTGATCAGCGGGCTCTGGAACTGGTGCAGGAGGTACCCGTGGGCACCGTGGATCTCAATCGTGTCGAAGCCCGCGTCCACCGCCCGCACAGCGGCGTCGGCAAAGTCGCGCACCACGCCGCTGATCTGCTCCACACTCATCGCCGCGGGGTCCGCGTACCCTTCGAAAGCCAATGGCGACGGGCCCACGGTGGTCCAGCCGCCGTCGGACTCCGGAACGCTGCCGTGCTTGCCGGAAAATGGCCAGTAGGTGGACGCTTTCCTGCCCGCGTGGGCGAGCTGCACGCCGATCTTGGCGTTGGCGGCGCCGTGCCGGTGGACAAAGGACGTGATCCGCTGCCAGGCTTCCGCCTGCTCACCGTTGTAGAGGCCGGCGTCGCGGGGGCTGATCCGGCCTTCCGCATTCACGGCGGCGGCTTCGGTCAGTATCAGCGCCGCGCCCCCCGTGGCGAAGGACCCCAGATGCATCAGGTGCCAGTCGTTCGGGACTCCCGGGGCGTCGTCGGGGTCGCAGCTGTACTGGCACATCGGCGACACCCAGCCCCGGTGCTGCAGCTCCAGCGAGCGGAGCCGCAGGGGCTGGAAGAGCGCCGGCACTAGAACAGCACCCTCGCGAGGGCCTGGCGCGCCTTGGCAACCCGCTCGTCCGCGGTGCCCACCACATCGAACAGCTCCAGAAGCCGGACGCGGGCAGTCTCACGCTCCGGGCCGAAGTTCCGGCCAATGAAGGAGACCAGCCGGCTCAACGCATCCTCCACATGGCCGCCCGCCACATCAAGGTCTGCCACCCCAAGCTGGGCATCAAGGTTGTCCGGCTCATTGGCCGCGAGCGTGCGCAGGGCTTCGCTGTCCTGGGCGGAAAGCGGCTGCAGCCTCCCCATCAGCTCCACCTGGGCCAGTCCGGCCTTGGCCTCATGGTCCGCAGGCATCTCGGTCAGCGCCTGGCGGTAGGCATCGGCCGCGGCAGCGTAGTCCCCCGCTTCGATGGCGTCAAACGCAGCCTGGTGCAGTGGCGGCAACGGCGCCGGAGCGTCCTCTTCCTCCGCACCGGCACCCAGGCTCCCGGTCACGCCGTTCGCGGCGGCCACTTTCAGCAGTTCGTCAAAAAGGCTGCGCACCTGCTGCTCGTCCGCGCTGCCCTGGAAGAGCGGCACCGGCTGGCCCTTGAGGACGGCCACGGCGGTGGGGACAGCCTGCACCTGGAAGGCCTGGGCAAGCTGCGGGAACGCTTCGATGTCCGCGGCGCCAAGGACCAGCCGGCCGCCGTAGCCACCAACCACCCGCTCCAGGACCTCAAGCACGGCTGCCGACTCCGGCGAGTAGGAGGCCCACAGAGCGAATACCACAGGCACCTGCGCCGACAGCTCCACGAGCTGCTGGAAGTTGCCCTCGGTGACGTTGACCTTCAGTTCCTGGGCGCCGGGAGCGGCACCCGGCTGGGCGCCTTCCTGCGGCGTGCCGGTCCCGGCCGGTGAAGCTGGCGAGGCCGGGCGCTGCTTCAGGCTGGAAAGGTCGACGGCGCCGCGCAGGTTAAGCAGGTTGGCAGCGGCAGGAGGGACTGGGCGGGAAGCTGGCGAACTCATGCTTTCCACTCTAGCCACTCCGGCCGCTGCCGGGGCTACTGCAGGAAGGGGATTACTTGAAGCTGGCCCCCGTCAGGCCGCGGGTTGCCGCCACAAGCTTCATCGGGTCCGTTGATCCTGCCGGCGGCACGTACACGGCCACCGACTCGGCAAAGCTCAGGACCATGCCGGTGGTGGTTTCCTTGCCGCCGGCCAGTGCCGCTGCGTCGTCTCCGATGGTGAGCTTGTCGCCTGCGGCCTTGGGGGTCCCCTCGAAGCCGAAGTTAATCCGTCCCAGGACCAGCGCGCCGCCGTCAGCCGTGCGGAAGACAACAGTGCTTTCGGGGACCACCTTGTGGGTGAAGGAGAAGTTGCCGTTCTCGCCGGACTTCACCACTTCAGCCTGGTAGGACAGGGTGTCCGCGATGTACGGCGAGGACTCCCCTTCCACCAGCTTGTCCTTGAAGGCCGAATCTTCGGAGGTGAGGCGGTCCGCCAGGCCGGACAAGGCTTCTTCCCCGCTGTAGAGCAGGCCCGTCTTGTCTGCGGGCGCCAGCGTCTCGGTGCCGTCCCGGCTGATGGTGGGGAACGTGGTGCCGGGCTGCAGCGGGTTGGTTTCCACGAGCTTGTAGTTCTCACGCGGCGAGGCCTGGACCAGCGTCAGCAGCTGCGGCACCACATTGCCCTCACCCTGGGTCACGGCCATCACGGACCGCGGCCAGTCGCGGTCGCTGGTCACCACGGTGGTGAGGAGCTTGGTGGAGCGCACCGGCATGCGCGGCTCGTAGGAGCCTACCTGTGAACGGATCTTGTAGTTCTGGGTGCGGACTTCCAGTTCGGTCCCGCCCACACGGTCGGACAGCTTTGCGGCATCCTTGGCTGCATCTCCAGCGTCAACGGCGCTGGAGACCTGTTCCAGGATCCGGCGGAACTGTGCATCCAGCAGGACGGGGGAATCTGCCTCCTGCGCCGCGGGCGATGCCGTTGCCGCGTCAGCGGAAGGCGCGGGCGCGGGAGAAGTGGCACTTGCGGCGACGCCGGTCCCGGCCACCACGGCAGCGGCAACCGCGCCGGCAGCAGCCATGGTCACCCGTGACGACGACTTTGCCTCGCTGCGGGCGCGGGCGCGCCGGGCAAAGCCGCTGCCCTCTCCGCCGCCCTCACCGTTGCGCCTGCGAGCAGAGAGCAGGGCCAGTACGATCCCGGCAAGAACCAGCAGGGAACCAAGGACCATCAGGGGAACGGCCCAGGGTGTGGAGGTGTCGTTCGGGAACGTCATGGAGATGGAGGCAGGTGCGGGCTGCGTTCCGTCCGAGGCCAGCAGCAGGGTCCAGTCCCCGTCAGCCGGCGGGGTCCAGGAGTACTCAAGCTCCCCGCTGGCATTCTCGGTGGAAACCCAGAGGTCAGAGCCGGCAGGGTTGGGGGCAGTGGCCTCGCCGTCGGCGTGCTCAACCTGGAGCGACTCTCCGTCCTCGGTCACACCGGTAACGGTGTTGTGTGCGGCCTGCCCAACCCATGCGTCCACATCGTCCGGACGGCCGGCGGCCAGCATGAAGTTGCCGTCGCCCTCGATATCGATCTTGACTGTCCCGCCGTGAAGGGTCCGCAGGTTCTGGTCGATCACGGTGATCGGCGCAGCGGCAGCATCGGCCGGCGCGGAAGCCGTAAAGGTCTCGGAGGGGGCCCAGATGGTCCTCTGGCCGATGCCGGCCAAAAGTGTCAGGAGGCCGAGCAGCACGAGTGCGACTGCAGTCTTTAAACGCAAGGGAACACCTATCATCAGCGGGGGTTTAGTTTCAATAGTATCCGTTTTGTTATCGCGGGCCCGGATCGGGGCTTCGCGCAGGATCGCCGGCGGGCCCCTGAGCAGGCCCTTCAGCTGTTGTTGACAAGGCTGCTGATAGTGTTTGCGATGATCATCACACCGGCCCGCCCACGCGGCGCCATGTACGGAACAGGCCCCAAGAACCAGTGACTGACACGACGGACGAATCCTCCGCGGCACCAGAGAACCCGGGGGGCACGCAGCCGCCGGCAGCCGCCGCCAACGGTCCTGGAAAACGTCCTGGAACTGCCCGCCGGAAGATGCCCGCCGCGGCTGCACTGGGGATGCTGGCCCAGCGGCTGCGGCAGCCTTTGCCGGGCGCCCAGCCACGGCTTCGATTCGAGATGCCGCCGGAGTACACGCGGCAGGACGGGGACGGCGGAGGCGACAGCGGGGTGCAGCCCCAGTTCGGCAGTCCGGGCCCCCGGATTTCGCCACAGCATCCCCTGTATCTGGGCTTTATGGGAACCGTGGGCGTTGGGCTTGCACTGCTGGTCTACTGGATCGGCTCCAACACCACCCAACTGCTCCTGTGGATCGTTGCGGCACTGTTCATCGCGCTGGGCCTGGAACCTGTCGTCAGCTGGCTGGAAGGCCGGAAAATCCCCCGTCCCGCCGGGATCCTGGTGTCCGTCACGGTACTGGTGAGCGCCGTCGTCGGCTTCTTCGCCACCCTTATCCCCACCATCGTGGAACAGGTCACGCAGATCGTCGAGCAGGCGCCGGTGTGGATCCGGGACTTCATCGATTCCGAGTTCTTCCGCAGCCTGGACGACCAGTTCGGTGTTCGTGACCGCGTCACGGAAGAGCTGGACAAGTTCGTGAACGACCCCGCGGCATTGGGCGGTATCTTTGGCGGCGTTGTCGGCTTTGGTTCCACCGTGGCCAACGGACTTTTCGGCACCCTGATCGTCCTGGTGCTGAGCCTGTACTTCCTTGCTGCCCTGCCCGCGATGAAGAAGTGGGGCTACCGGCTTGCGCCGCGGTCCCGGCGGCACCGTGTGGAGGCCCTGTCCGAGGAAATCACCCGATCGGTGGGCAACTACGTGATCGGGCAGGCGGTGGTTGCCCTCCTGAACGCCACCTTTGCCTTCATCGTGATGTCAATCGTGGGAATACCCTTCGCCCTGCTGCTGGCCTTCGTGGTGGCGCTGCTCGCCTTCATTCCGCTGGTGGGCGGAATGATTGCCGGGGTCGTGGTGCTGCTGGTCTCGCTGACGGAGGGCTGGCAGACCGCGGCCATCTACGGAATCTGCTACTTCTCCTACCTGCAGTTCGAGGCCTACTTCATCTCCCCGCGCATCATGCAGAAGGCCGTGGCCGTTCCCGGCGCCGTGGCTGTTATCTCCGTCATCGCCGGCGGCAGCCTGCTGGGGGTGCTCGGCGCCCTCATCGCCATTCCCACGGCGGCTGCTGTCCTGCTGCTGGTCAGGGAGATCTACATCGTCCGCCAGGACCAGCACTAAGCCGGCTGGAGCAGCACCGGGCCGCCGCTGTGAGGCCGAACCCGCGGCGGAACCAAGGATCCTAGGCGGAGGCTATGGCGACGGGCCCGTCCCATTCCTGCGGCAGTCCCGCAACGCCTGATCCTGCTTCGCTGACCTCATCCACAATTTCATTGAGGACCCGGGCAGCGTACTTCTCCCCCACCCACAGGTGTTTGGCACCGTCCACGCCCACCACGCGGGCCTGCGGCACCAGGCTGAAGCGTTCGGCCGCCTCGGCAGGCTTGAGGAAGTCATCGTGCTCCGGCACCAGGACCGCGAGCGGCTTTCCGGATGCCGCCCACTGCAACAAGTCCTTGTCCTTGGCCCGGTGCAGCGGCGGCGAGAGCAGGACTGCCCCCTCGACTTGGGACGCCACCGGCTCCACGGCCCCGTACATCAGGGCGAGTTCCGTGCCGAAGGACCACCCGACCAGCCAGCGGTTGGGCAGGCCGCGTTCGACGGCGAAGCGGACCGCGGCCTCCATGTCATGGCGCTCCCCTACCCCCTCGTCGAAGGCCCCGCTGCTGGTTCCGTGCGGGGATGCGGTTCCGCGGGTGTTGAACCGCAGCACGGCGATGCCGGCGAGCGCCGGCAGCCGGTAGGAAGCCTTGCGGTAGACATGCGAGTCCATGAACCCGCCGTGCGTTGGAAGGGGGTGCAGGGTGATCAACGTGGCATTCACGGGGCCGGATTCCGGCAGCGCCAGCTCGGCCACCAGGGTGTGCCCGTCTTCCGTATCCAGCTTCACCAGCTCGCGCTTGGCGGGCAGCACGGTGGAGGCACGGATGGGAGTGGGGCCTGGGCCCTGGCGGAATTCGTACGACGCCGGATCAAAAGTCATGCCTGCCAGCTTAGCGACAGCGGGCGCATCTTTGCCCGCCTGTCAGCGGTAGCGGTAACTGCGTGACATCCAGCAGTTGGTGTGCCAGTGCCGGCGCTCGGCCAGTCCGGCGGCAGCGCCGAACAGGTGGTCGTCCTTCCAGACCACCAGGTGGGCCACACCGGGCGGCACGGCAGTGGAGCACTCGGGGCAGATATAGGTCTTTTCGGCATTCCTGGCGGTCATGGTGCGCACCATCCACTCGCCGTCTGGGGCGCTTTCCCGCCGGGCAATGCCGGCACGCGCCCGTTCCAGGTCAAGCTCGGGCGCCTCCCGGCTGCCCTTCTTTCCAGCGCCCGCCCTCCCGGAGACGGAACCCTTTCCGGACACTGGACGGCGGGGTCGGTTGGAGCGCGGCATGCATCCATTCTGCCCCAGCCGCCGTGCGGTTTCCTGCGGCCAGACCCCGGTGCGGTGGGTACCGCCTGCCAACTGCGTGCGCGTCAGACGGTAGTCTGTACGGCGTGCGACTTGTGATAGCCCGATGCTCCGTTGATTATGTTGGCCGGCTCAAAGCCCACCTCCCGCTTGCCACCAGGCTCCTGCTGGTGAAGGCCGATGGCTCCGTCCTGGTCCATTCAGACGGCGGTTCCTACAAACCGCTCAACTGGATGAGCCCGCCGGCCACCCTCAGGGTCTCCTCCCCGGAGGACGTGGATCTTGAGCTGGGGGTGATGGAGCAGTGGACAGTGCAGTCAGCCAAGACCGATGACCGGCTCATCATCAACATCCATGAAAAGCTCGATGAATCGTCCCACGATCTCGGCGTGGACCCCGGGCTCATCAAGGATGGCGTGGAGGCAGACCTGCAGCGGCTCCTGGCGGAACAGATTGAAACGCTGGGTACGGGATACTCCCTCATCCGCCGTGAATACTTCACGGCCATCGGGCCGGTGGATATCCTGGCGCGCGACGCCGAGGGCGCCACGGTTGCCATTGAGCTGAAGCGGCGCGGCGACATCGACGGCGTCGAGCAACTCACGCGTTACCTTGAGTTGCTCAACCGTGATCCCCTGCTGGCCCCGGTCCGCGGGATATTCGCAGCCCAGCAGATCAAGCCGCAGGCCAAGGTCCTTGCCAATGACCGGGGCATAGATTGCGTCACGTTGGACTACGACGCCATGCGCGGTGTTGACGACAGCGAATCCCGGCTTTTCTGACGGTGTGGCCCGGCACTTCATGGCCCGTTGCAGATGCCCCTGACGTGCGCATTCACCTCCTCTTCGCCCAAAATTTATCCGTTTTGAAGCCAAAACCGTTGACCTGCGGGAACGGGCATGAAATTCTTATCTCAGTCTTTGTGTAGGTGTTTTTTCATGCTCGCAAGACATGTTGCGAGCGCGAAGCTCCTGCACCGCCCGTTCCCTTTTCGGGAACAGCTAACCAGGATTCTTCTCGCGGAGTGACCAAGGCCGGCACGAGGTGTGCCGATCTTAATAAGTTCCACAATGAGGAGAAATAAATGGCACAGGGAACCGTCAAGTGGTTCAACGCTGAAAAGGGCTTCGGCTTCATTACCCCGGATGATTCGGATGGGGACGTCTTCGTCCACTACTCCGAAATCCAGACCGGCGGCTTCAAGACCCTCGACGAGAACCAGCGCGTTCAGTTCGAAATCGGCCAGGGCGCAAAGGGTCCGCAGGCTACCGGTGTAACGCTGGTCTAGTCTCCGCCCGCCGCCGCACCTGCGGCCGGCAGCGAAAAGTGGTCCCCGGCATTTGTGCCGGGGACCACTTTTATGTTCAGTTCCAGAAGCGGGAGCTGCTGGACAAAAGGTTAGGAGAATCCGGACGCCCGTGCGGGAAGAAATTCATCAGTAAATGCTGCGGCATTCACTTTCCTAAACTTCGCACCAAACGCGCGCCCTGCGCAAGCGAAAGCCCGGGGAGGTAGGCGCGGGTCAGTGCCCGGCCAATGGCCGGCAGGTGCAGCGGGTCCTGGTAATAGAGGTAGAGTGCGCGGTACTCCGGCTTGAACCTTGATTTGAACGCCGCCAGGGACCGGAAGCCGTAGACAGGTTCGAGGGCGTGGCCCACCAGGTCCAGGATTTTCACCAGGTTCTCCGGGCCCGGCTGCCCATCTTCCCCGCCGCCGGGGTTCTCCCCGGCAGGACCGCTTCCCGGCGCTACTGCCTGACCCACGGGAACCCGCGCCAGCGGGGAACCGGACAGGGAGATGACCTCCACGGAGCCGCGCAGCTCCAGGACCGCGGAGGCGATGAGGAACTCCATCACCCCGGGAAATCCTTCGGCGCCACGGCGCATGACGTCCAGCGTCCGGCTGACCAGCCGCCCGCCGTCGTAGACGGGAAGCCAGCTGGTGACGCCGTGGACGGTTCCGTTGCCGTCCACGGCGAGGCAGCACAGCACCTCCTCGTCCTCAAGCTCGTCCACACCGCCCAGGGTGAAGCCCATCTCGGGGACAGACTTTCCTGCTGCCCACTCTTCGGACACCTCGCTCAAGCGTGACCGGAGCGCCGCCGGCAGCGAGTGGTACGGCCCCCACACGGCACGCACGCCCAGCTTGGCGGCCCGGTTCAGCGCTGTCCGGACGTTCTGCCATTCCTTTCCTTTGAACTCGAGCTCGCGGATCGGCAACCGCGTTTCCTGGGCAACGGCCACCCGGGCAAACCCCTGTTCCTGCAGCGCCGGCCACAGTGTGTCATCGCACGAATACAGCGCCGGAATCAGCGCGTGGCTCCGGCAATAGGCCAGGAACTCCCCGGTGACGCGCTGTTGGGCTTCCTTCGGTCCGAAGGCTCCGCCGAGGGTGAGGGCAACACTGCCGTGCTGCTGGAAGGCGACGGCGCCCTTGCCGTCGGAGCTGAACCAATAGGTGTTGGGTTCCCACAGCGCCATCCACGAGAGCGGGCCGCCGCCCTGGTGCAGCAGCGACCTGGCCCTGTCCCTGTCCTCCACGCCGGAATCGGTGCCGTGGGCCTTGCCCAGCAGCACCCACCACACTGCCGCCAGCGCGATGACCCAGAACACCGGTCCGGAATAGGCAAACAGCACGGACTCCAGGGCGTTGCGGTCAGCGAAAACGCCGCGGTAGTGCTGCGGGATGGGGATGGGGACGTACTGCCTGGCCAGCTCAGCCAGCAGTCCCAGCAAACCGCCGTCGCGCTCCAGCCCTCCTGACCAGAACCAGGCCAGTGCGTAGGAGCCGGCCAGGGCAAGCCACGTTCCTCCCGCCACCGCCGCAAGCACCCGGCGGGCGGACGGCGTTGTCTGCACCCGGAACTGCCGCCGGTTAAACCACAGGACCATCGCCATCAGCAGCGGCACCACCACAAGAGGAAGCACGTGGTAAAACGCGGAGCCCATCGGCCCGGCATTGGGCCCCTGGCTCCTCGAGGGCAACAGGGCGAAGAGGGCAAGGTAGACGGCGGCCAGCGCCGTAACAGCCAACTGGATGGCGATGGCGATGTTCAGGGCAAGGCGACGGCCGCGGCGCATGCCGTCCGCACAGATCAGCAGCAGGGCTACCGGGACCACGGCCAGGGCAAGCCCGACGGGACCGGCAAAACCGGCCCGGCCCTCTTCCAGGCAGGAAGCCTCCACCGTGGCACCGCAACTGAACGCCAGCTGGCCAAGCGTCGGCAACGGATTCAGGAGCACGTCGCGCAGCAGGGCCAGCGGGCCAGTGGGCGCCCGAACGATCCCGGTCAGGATGGGCCCCACGGCGAAAACGGCGACCGTGAGGGCCAGGAGGTTCCTGGTTTCGCGTCCGGTTGACCGGTGCCGGTGGAGCTGCCCCTGGTCCCCCTGGATCCACCAGCCGGCCAGCAGCCCCAGCACGGCGCCCAGCAGTCCGATCACGGTCTCAGCGTGCCCCACATACAGAACCAGCAGGAGCGAGATGGACAGCACGGCTGTCCGCAGGCGGCGCTGCCACAGGACCGGCAGCCGCGCGCTTCCCGCCAGGCCCGCCGTCAGCAGCGGGGCATACGGGCCAACCAGGACGTCGTTGGCCATCCGGTCCAGCCACCCGTCCCCCACGTATCCCGCAACCTGGGTCACCAGCAGGAACAGCGTGACGGCGGCGAACTGGCCGCCCAGCAGCAATGCGATGGCCGCCCGCGTTCCCAGCCTGCGCTCGGCGGGTGCCAGGAACATCACGATCATCAACGCGGCAACAAGGTAGGCCAGCGGATTTGTGGCGAAGAAGAGGCTGGTGAAGAGGGACCACCAGTTGCCGTCCCGGAGGCCCGGCCCGCTGACACCCGCAAGCCCCATCAGCTGTTCGGGCGGGCCTGCAGCGAAGCTGCCGGTCACTGCGCCCGCGCCCAGGAAGAGGCCGAGCACCACCAGCGTAAAGGGTGCCGCCTTCACGGCCGACGCCCCGTCCTTGAGGGCGGGCAGCACCACCGTGGACCAGGCAAGGCGGGCAGTCCGCACCTGCTTTTCAGCGGTCACCTGTCCAGCCCCCACCGTTCGGCCAGGAAGTCGAGGGCATCGGCAATACGCTTCGACGAGGTATCCCACGAGTGGCCGGTATGCTCCACCTCGTAGGCGCGCACCGTAAAGCCGGCATCCTCCGCCGCTGCGGCCAGGGTACGGAGGTACCCGACGAATTCCGGGTCGTCCTGCCCGGCGGTCAGGTAGAGTCCGCTGCCGTCGAAGCGCTGCTCCTTCATGATGGCCAGGGGAGTCTGCCGGACGAAGGCCTCAGGGTCCCCCGGGAAGGACGCCTCGATGGTCTTGGGGCGCTCCTTGGCAATCGCCGGCTCCGCCTCGCCGGAGAAGGACAAAACCGAGGGGAAAAGGTCCGGATGCCTGGTTCCCAGCTGCAGTGCGCAGGTGCCGCCGAAGGAGAACCCTCCGGCCGCCCACCTGCGGTGGTCTGTGTCGACGGTGAGCGTGGACTTTATCCAGTGCGGGACGTCCTGGGAGAGATAGGTGTCCGCGCGTGCTATCCGGCTGTCCATGCACATGGTGTTGGCGGACTGTGATCCGTTGGGGTCGGGCACCACCACCACGGGGGCCACTCCCCCGTGGGCGGCGGCGAAGGCGTCCATGTGGGACTGCAGTGCACCACCGGTCAGCCAGTCTGCCGGGCCGCCCGGCTGTCCCGCGACCAGCACCAGCACCGGAAGGGCTGGGCGGTTCTGCGCAAAGTAGGCGGGAGGGAGGTAGATGTAGGCTTCCCGGGTATCCATTCCGGAAACATCGCCCGGGATCACGGACCGGCGCAGCACTCCCCCGGCCGGCATCTCCTCCTGCGCTGTCCAGCCTTGGAGCGTGGCGCCGTCGGGCTCCCCAGGCTGGCGCATCAGCTCCCGCTCCAGCGCGGGGACCCTCGCCAGTGCCGTGCCAAAGAGGTCGCTGACTGTGCGGTTGAGGCCATAGTAGGCATTGATCTGTACCGCCGAGAGAGCCGCGACCAGGAGGACCGCGGCGAATCCGGTTCCGCGGCTCCGCCAGGTGCCGCGGGGTACCCTCAGGACCAGGAGGGTAAGGGCGGCGACGGCGGCCACTATCCAGAGCAGCACAGCGTCCGGGATGTTCGCGGTGAAGACCGAGAAGACGTTAATGAGGGCCCAGTGCACGGCGGCGACCAGTGCGAATGCCGCGGCTGCGCCTGCCAGGACCCGGAGGAGCCAGTGCCGGGGGCGGGTGCCGGAAGGGGGCACCAGGAGGTACAGCGCCCCGGCGAGGCCCAGGATGAGGGAAACCCAGAAGACCGGCCCGTCCACGAGCCGGACCTCGAAGAGCCAGTCCACGCCGGCTAGCGCCAGGTGCCCACGCCGATGACCGGACCGGCCTCCAGCCAGGACGAGAGGCCGGTGTAGGCGTCGAATTTCATGGCGAGGCGCAGGTCCTTGCCTTCATACCGCAGTTCAACGATCACGACGTCGGGCTGGACCTTCACGGCCTCGGCCTCCGTGGGTTTGCGGCGGCCCAGCAGTTCAAGGCTGTGGCGCTTGAACTTGTGTTTGGGCCGGACGCTGAGCGAGATCAGGCGGAACCACTCGAGGTCGTTGTCCTGATAACGACAAACCCCCATCTGCCAGCTGTTTCCAGCCATGCAAATGGAGGCGTCCACCGTGCCGAGGGCACGCCGCAGGTTGAAGCGGCGCACCCCCGAAAGGCACAGTGCAAAGATCAGCAATCCAAAAGCGATTGCCATGGCGATGAACGGAAGACTCGATGCGTCCATCAAGGTGATGCTAGCGGATCCCAGCGGTAGCCGAGCCGCCCAGCTGGGCGTTGTCAGCAACGATGACCACGCGGTTGTTGTCCACGGAGAAGAACCCGCCGTCGACGTCTACCGCGATCCGGTCTCCCGATACCGGCTGGATCGCCAGTTCACCTTCGGCCAGGATCGCCAGCAGGGGCGAGTGGCCGGGCAGGATTCCGATTTCACCTTCGCTGGTGCGGGCCTTGACCATCTTGGCCGCTCCGGACCACACGAAGTGGTCCGCTGCGACAATCTCAACCTCAAGCTCAGCCATATTACTTGGTCTGTTCCTGGATCTTGGCCCACTGGCGCTCGACGTCGTCGAGGCCGCCGACGTTGAAGAACGCCTGCTCCGCGATGTGGTCGAGGTCGCCGTCGCAGATCGCGGTGAAGCCTTCAACGGTGTCCTTGATGGATACCGTGGAGCCCTCGACGCCGGTGAACTGCTTGGCGGTGTAGGTGTTCTGGGACAGGAACTGCTGGATGCGGCGTGCACGCGACACGACGATCTTGTCCTCTTCGGAGAGTTCATCCACACCGAGGATGGCGATGATGTCCTGGAGTTCCTTGTTCTTCTGCAGGATCTGCTTCACGCGGACAGCCGTGTTGTAGTGGTCCTTGCCGATGTACTGGGGATCCAGGATGCGGGACGTTGACGTCAGCGGGTCAACGGCCGGGTACAGACCACGGGAGGCGATTTCACGGGAAAGTTCCGTGGTCGCGTCGAGGTGTGCGAAGGTCGTTGCCGGAGCCGGGTCGGTGTAGTCATCTGCGGGAACGTAGATGGCCTGCATCGAGGTGATGGAGTGGCCCTTGGTGGACGTGATGCGCTCCTGCAGGAGGCCCATCTCGTCTGCCAGGTTGGGCTGGTAGCCCACGGCGGACGGCATGCGGCCGAGGAGGGTGGAGACCTCGGAACCTGCCTGGGTGAAGCGGAAGATGTTGTCGATGAAGAGCAGCACGTCCTGGTTCTGCACATCGCGGAAGTACTCCGCCATGGTCAGCGCGGACAGGGCCACGCGGAGGCGCGTTCCCGGCGGTTCATCCATCTGGCCGAACACAAGGGCGGTGTCCTTGAGGACGCCCGCCTCTTCCATTTCAACCCAGAGGTCGTTACCTTCACGGGTACGCTCGCCAACGCCGGCGAATACCGAGGTACCACCGAAGTTGCGGGCCACACGGGTGATCATTTCCTGGATCAGAACGGTCTTGCCCACGCCGGCGCCGCCGAAGAGGCCGATCTTTCCACCCTTGATGTACGGGGTGAGGAGGTCGATGACCTTGATGCCGGTTTCCAGCATCTCGGTGGAGCCTTCGAGCGAGGCGAAGTTCGGTGCCTTGCGGTGGATCGGCCAGCGTTCGCTGATGTCCAGTTCCGACTCTGCAACGTCCAGGGGCTGGCCCAGCACGTTGAAGATGTGGCCCTTGACGCCGTCGCCAACGGGTACGGAGATGGGGGCGCCGGTGTCCACTACGTTGGTGCCGCGGACCAGTCCGTCGGTAGCCTGCAGGGAGATGGCGCGAATGAGGTTGTCGCCCAGGTGCAGGGCGGTCTCGAACGTGATGGTCTTGGTTACACCGTTGAGAGTAATCTCGGTGGTGAGGGCATTGTAGATGGACGGGATTGCGTCGGCCGGGAATTCGACGTCGACAACCGGGCCGATTACGCGCGCAATGCGGCCGGTGGCACCGGACGTTGCGGCTACGTGTTCGGTAGCAGTGGCAGTCATCTCTCTCACTTCACTCAGTAGATGGCGTGGGTTTAAGTTTATCTGTGGTGGTGCAGGTCCAGCGGAATCCGGCTTGCTGCAGGCTAGGACGCGAGGGCGTCGGCGCCGGCAACAATCTCGGAAAGCTCCTGCGTAATTTCAGCCTGGCGGGCCGTGTTGCGCAGACGCGTGTATTTCTTGATGAGGTCCGTGGCGTTGTCGCCGGCGGACTTCATGGCCCGCTGGCGTGCAGCAAGCTCGGAAGCTGCTGCCTGCAGCATCGCCGCGAAGATGCGTGACTCGATGTAGCGCGGGAGCAGAGCGTCAAGAACGCGCTCGGTTTCCGGCTCGAACTCGTACAGCGGCAACAGGTCCGATTCAGAAGCAGCCTGCTCTTCCACTACTTCCAGGGGAAGCAGGCGGATGACCGTGGGCTCCTGGGTGACCATGGACTTGAAGCGGGTGTAAACCACGTGGATCTCGTCCACGCCGCCCTCTTCGTAGTCGGTCGCGAACTCGGCCAGCAGTGCCTCGCCAATTTCGCGCGCGGTGGTGAACTCAGGCGCATCTGTCCCTCCGGTCCAGACCCGTGCGTATTCACGGTTCCGGAAATCGAAGTAGGCCTGGGCCTTACGTCCAACGACGTAAGTCTTGACTTCCTTGCCTTCTTCGTGGAGCAGCTCGATGAGACCTTCCGCCTGCTTGAGCACGCTGGCCGAGTAGGAACCTGCCAGTCCGCGGTCCGCGGTAATTACCAGGACGGCGGCACGGCGGATCTGCTCCGGCTCAGTGGTCAGCGGGTGGTCGATTTCGCTTTGGCTTGCGACAGCAGAAACGGCGCGCGTGATCGCGTTCGCGTAAGGCAGTGAAGCTGCTACGCGCGCACGGGCCTTGCCGATGCGCGAGGTAGCGATCAGTTCCATCGCCTTGAAGATCTTGCGCATCGACGTGGTCGAGCTGATCTTCTGGCGGTAGACCCGGATCTGGGCTCCCATACTTATCCTTTCCTAGCGTTCCGTAGGCCGGGTGTGCCGGGTCCTGTGGACCCGGCACACCCGGCCAATGGAACTAGCGCTTCTGCTTGACGATCTTTTCCTGGTCAACCTGGCCCTCGTCGATGGCGGCATATTCCTCATGCCCCGCACCGACCAGGTGGTTGTCACCCTCGCCAAAGAAGCCCTTCTTGAAGTCGACGATTGCCGACTTGAGAGCTGCCGCGGTGTCATCGTCCAGCACGTTGGTCTGCGCCAGCGTGGTGAGGATCGAGGACTTGTGCGCCAGGTGCTCCAGGAACTCGGACTCGAAGCGGCTGATGTCCTCAACCGGAACGTCGTCCAGGTAGCCGTTGGTGCCGGCCCAGATGGAGACGACCTGGTTCTCGACCGGGAACGGCGAGTACTGGCCCTGCTTGAGCAGCTCCATCAGGCGGGCGCCACGGGTCAGCTGCTGGCGCGATGCGGCGTCCAGGTCCGAGGCGAACATGGCGAATGCCTGCATGTCGCGGTACTGGGCGAGGTCCAGTTTCAACGTACCGGAGACCTTCTTCATGGACTTCACCTGTGCGGCGCCGCCCACGCGGGACACGGACACACCCACGTCAACAGCGGGGCGCTGGTTGGCGTTGAAGAGGTCCGACTGCAGGAAGATCTGGCCGTCGGTGATGGAGATGACGTTGGTCGGGATGTAGGCGGACACGTCGTTCGCCTTGGTCTCGATCAGCGGCAGGCCCGTCATGGAACCGGCGCCCAGTTCGTCGGACAGCTTTGCACAACGCTCCAGCAGGCGGGAGTGCAGGTAGAACACGTCGCCCGGGTAGGCTTCGCGGCCCGGCGGGCGGCGGAGCAGCAGGGACACCGCACGGTAGGCCTCGGCCTGCTTGGAGAGGTCATCGAACACGATGAGGACGTGCTTGCCGCCGTACATCCAGTGCTGGCCGATGGCCGAACCGGCGTACGGTGCCAGGTACTTGAAGCCTGCGGGGTCGGATGCCGGAGACGCCACGATGGTGGTGTACTCCAGTGCGCCGTTGTCCTCGAGGGTCTGGCGGATGGCGGCGATGGTGGACGCCTTCTGACCGATGGCCACGTAGATGCAGCGGACCTGCTTGGTCACATCGCCAGAAGCCCAGTTGGCCTTCTGGTTGATGATGGTGTCGATCGCAATGGCCGACTTGCCGGTCTGGCGGTCGCCAATGATGAGCTGGCGCTGGCCGCGGCCGATCGGGATCATGGCGTCGATAGCCTTGAGTCCGGTCTGCATCGGCTCGTGCACAGACTTGCGCTGCGTCACGCCGGGAGCCTGGAGCTCCAGTGCGCGGGTGGTTTCGGCCTTGATCTCGCCGAGGTCGTCGATGGGCATGCCCAGCGGGTCGACAACACGGCCAAGGAAGGCGTCGCCCACGGGAACGGACAGAACCTGTCCGGTGCGGTGGACTTCCTGGCCTTCTTCGATGCCGGTGAAGTCACCGAGGATGATGACGCCGATTTCGCGGACGTCGAGGTTCTGGGCCAGGCCCAGCGTGCCGTCCTCAAAGCGAAGCAGCTCGTTCGCCATGACCGAGGGAAGGCCCTCAACACGGGCGATGCCGTCACCAGCGGTAGATACGCGGCCGACCTCTACGCGTTCTGCGTTTCCGGGTTCGTAGGACGCCGCGAACTCGTTCAGCGCATTACGGACGTCGTCGGCGTTGATGGTCAATTCGGCCATCTGCAGTCCCTGCTCTCCTGTTTTGTGATCACCGTTGCCGATGACCGGGGTTTCTATCAGTTTGTTTGTGCTTGTCCGGCTAGCCGGCCAGCTGGCGTTGCAGCTCGCCCAGCCTGGTGAGTACCGAAGCGTCGAGCACTTCGTCACCAACCTGGACGCGGATGCCGCCAATGAGTGCCGGATCAACGTTGAGGTTGATCTTCAGTTCCCGCCCGTACATGGCGTTCAAGCCCGCCTGAAGGCGTGCAAGCTGCGTCTGCGTCAGGGGACGGGTCACATTGACCGTTGCAATCCAGCGCTGCTGCCGCTTGGCCGCCAGCTCCGCGAAACGTTCCACCAGCCGGGTCGGCTTGATGCCGCGGGGCTGGGTAACGGCCTGCCGGATGAGGACTTTGGCTTCCTCACTGGCGCCGGGCATCAGCTTTTCGGCAAATGCCGACTTGGCTGCGGCGCTGGCCTGTGTTTCGGACAGAGCACGTTGTACCTCGTGGCTGGAGGCAACAGCCTGGTTGAAGGAGAACAGATCGTTCTCCAGTTCTTCCAGGCCAGTGATTCCGGAGGCAGAAACGGCCGACTTGTTTTCAGCAACGGAAATGACCACCGTTGCGGCAAGAGTCTCGAGTGCATCGCCGATGTCACGGGCAGTTGCCCAGCGCAGGCTGGCCAGTCCGCTCGCGATATCTGCAGCATCAGCGGAGACTTTTCCGCCAACCAGCTGCCTGACCAGCGCCGACTTTTCGTCACCGTTGCGGGACGGGTCAGTCAGGGCGCGGCGCAAGCCAGCCGAGCTGTCCACCATTCCCAGAATTCCGAAGAGTTCCTTTGCCAGCTGCAGCGACGCCGTCGGAAGCTTGGCTTCCAACGCTGTCAGCGCTGTTGCCAGCGATTCGCTCGATACGCCTGCCATTACTTAGCTGCACCTGCGTTCTGGGTCTCCAGATCTGCCAGGAAGCGGTCCACGACCCGAGCTGCACGCTCGTCGTCGTTGAGCGATTCGCCGACGATCCGGCCGGCCAGGGTGGTGGCCAGGGTGCCGACCTCGGAGCGCAGGGACACAACGGCCGCCTGGCGCTCGGATTCGATCTGTGCGTGGGCCTGGGCCGTGATGCGGGCAGACTCTGCAGCTGCCTTCTCCTTGAGATCCGCGAGGATCTGGGCACCTTCGGCGCGGGCTTCCTCACGGATGCGGTTGGCTTCGGTGCGGGCGTCGGTCAGCTGCTGCTTGTACTCTTCGAGTGCAGCAGAAGCCTCAGCCTGGGCCTTTTCAGCCTTTGCAATGCCGCCTTCAATGGCCTCGGCACGCTCGGCGAAGGTCTTTTCGAACATCGGGACAACGAACTTGACCACGATGAACATGAGGATGGCAAAGCCCACGAGGACAACGCCCATTTCCCAGACGTTGGGAACCAGGGGGTTGACTTCGCCCTCAGTGGCGGCTGAGATGATCAGCTGATTCATATTTCACCCGTCCTTTTCTACTCGGTTCTGTAAGTTCGCTTCGCTCTAAGGACTAGAGAACGAAGGCGAAGACCAGGCCGAGGATGGCGAGGGCTTCGGTGAGCGCAAGGCCGAGGAATGCGATCGGCTGCAGGACGCGCTGTGCTTCCGGCTGACGTGCAACGCCGTTGATGTAGGCAGCGAATACGAGGCCAACACCGATACCACCGCCGATTGCGGACAGACCGTAACCTACGAGGTTGAGATTGCCTTCCATTTTTCTTCCTTTCAAGATGCCACCCGTGTGGCAGGTTGTTTGGGTTGCTCTATCCCCGCGAGGGGAAGTTTTGTGTGCCTTGCGGCGCAATGCCGTGCGGCTGGTGCCTAGTGGCTGTCGGCGTGAAGCGCGCCTTCGATGTAGATCGCGGTCAGCAGGGTAAAGACGTACGCCTGCAGGACCATGATCAGGGCTTCAAGCATGTACATGGCGATCGCGCCGGCGAGGACCAGGAGGGAGGATCCCTTCAGCAGGATGTTCTCCTGCATGACGAGGAACTCGATGCCGTAGCCTGCGATCATCACGATGAGGTGGCCTGCCAGCATGGTGGCGAACAGACGGAGGCTGTGGGTGACCGGCCGGACCAGGAAGTTGGAGATGATCTCGATCGGGATCACGATCGGAAGGATGTACCAGGGAACACCTGAGGGCACGGTGGCCAGCTTGAAGTAACGGAGCCCGTTCTTCTTGACGCCGATGGCGATCCAGGTGAAGTAGACGATACCGGCCAGCACATAGGCTCCGCCCACGTGGGAGAACGTGGGGAGCTGGAAGAACGGGATGGCGCCGTAGATGTTGTTAACCAGGATGAAGAAGAAGAGGCTGAACAGCAGCGGGACGTACTTGATGAAGTCCTTGCCGCCGATGATGTCCTTGGCGATTCCGTTGCGGACGAAGCCGTAGGCGGCCTCGCCGGCGAACTGGAGCTTGCCGGGTACCAGCTGCTGCTTGCGTGCAGCGAGCACGAAGAAGACGGCGATAAAGACGACAGAGAGGAGGACCAGCAGCATCTGCTTGGAGAATCCTTCTGCGGCACCCCACGGCAGGATTGCCGGCAAATGCATTTCGTTAATACCAGGAGGAGTGAACTCTCCTGAATCTTGGGCCGGGAGCGCAAGCGCGATCAACGCGTTTCCTCTCTGCAGTGTCCATCATTGGGCGTTGGGCGGGGATCGGCAGCCTGATGGCCTGCTGTTCCCCCTGTGAAATTATTTGGCATTAGTGTCGCCGTCCTGGGACGGCCCGCTGGCAGCATGGCGCTCCCCAGCGTTGTTTCGAGAACTGGTAAGGCCATGCATGTGGGAAAGGTAAAAACCTCCGACGGCTCCAAGCAGAGCGCCTGCGAGCACAATCCAGCGCGTTCCCCACACGTAATCCAGTCCCCACCCTATCAAACTCCAGACGATGATTCCGCCAATGATGTAGCTGAATACGGCCATGCCGGCGTTGTATCCGCCGCTGGTTCCGTCGCCTGATACACCGGGGGCGGAACCGGTCGATCCACCGTTGCCGTTGCGGCCTTCGTTGGGCTTCTTCGGATCACGCATCGGGGTTTTCCTTGGTTTCTGGATCGTTGTAGATCTGGAGGCGCGCTTTGCTGAAACCGTAGATCTCAGCCGCCTGCCACAGCACCACCGCGGTGACGGCGCCGGCAACAAACCAGCGCCCGTTAAGCCACTGCGGAGCTCCCACCACGAACAGGACGACGGCGAAACCGACCACCTTGACGAAGTAGGTTGCCACGAACATGCCAATGGCACCGGAAGGATTGCTGCGGCCCACGAAATGCCCTACAAGGAGGCTGATTCCGAAGAAGAGCATCACCAACACGCCACCGGACGTGCTGGAAAGCGCCCCGTTCACCCCGTCCAGCAGCATGGCCGGTACAGCGCAAAGCAGCAGTCCGCACGCAGAAACGATCGAGCTCAGCTTGAGGAGGTTCAGCCAGAGCGACGGCGTGGGGCCGGATGCGCCAACGCGTCCGTTGCCGGACAGAGGTCCGGACTCGGCGTTGGAGGTCATTCGATCCCAATCGTCGGCACCTGCGGAGGATCGTCAACAGGCTGTATGGAGGGGCAGCTTTGGCTGCCCCTAAATTCTACACGAGATAGAAATATTTCCGCACGGACGTTACGCCCGGGTCTCTTCCCCCCTGCGGGCAAGGTAGGGCCAGGCAGTGATGAGGCCCATGACCAGGGTGGCGAAGAGGTCGATGGACAGCACAATTTGCCACGGGAAAATGGCGAAGGCCAGTCCCCCGAAGGAGAGGATGGCGGTCCAGAGGTACATCAGGATGACTGCGGTGCGGTGCGAATAGCCGATGTCCAGGAGCTTGTGGTGCAGGTGCCCTCGGTCGGCAGACCAGGGCGAGCGGCCCCGGGCAGTCCGTCGCACCACCGCCAGGCCGAGGTCCAGCAGCGGAAGGAAGAGGACCGCGAACGGAAGCAGGATGGGAATCACCGTGGAGATGCCGTTGACCCTGTCGTAGAGCCCCGAGGTGATCTGTCCCGTGGACACTACACCCGCCGACGCCATCAGCAGCCCGATCAGCATGGCGCCGGAATCGCCCATGAAGATCTTGGACGGAAACCAGTTGTGCGGCAGGAAGCCCAGGCAGCTGCCCACCAGGACCGCGGTAATCAGTGTCGCAAGGTCTGAATAGTCCAGCAGGACCGCGTTGCGGTGCACCCAGTAGGCGGTGAAGAAGAACGCGGTGCCGCCGATGATGGCGACGCCTGCGGCAAGGCCGTCCAGCCCGTCGATGAAGTTGAACGCATTCATCGTGGTGACGATCAGGCCGGCAGTCAAGAGGACCTGGACGGTTTCATTCTCGAGGTGGATCGGCTCCGGAACCCAGGGGACGATGGTCATCTGGACTCCCCAGATGGCCACGGTAAAGCCTGCAATGCTTTGGCCGATCAGCTTCACCCACCACCGGATGTCCAGCAGGTCATCGGCGACGCCAACCAGCACAATGACGGCTGCGCCGGCGAGGACGCCCCATGGCGAGAAGTTGTTCCGGTAGATGTCCTTCACGAAAAAGGACTGGCTGGCAACGATGAGGGCCACCACGACGCCGAGGAAGATCGCCACGCCGCCCAGGCGCGACACGGGAATGGAATGCATATCGCGGCTTCGGATGGGCATGTGGAGTTCAAGCCGGTGTCCGACGACCCGGGCCCCCCATGTAGCCGCGTAGGAAACGACAGCAGCGGTCAGTCCCATCAGCAGGTACATGATCATGGGGCGGGTTCCGTTTCCGGGGGGACGCTGCAGCCGGGCAACGGCACTGGCATCTGGTCCTTGGCTATGGGGCTCACTGGCCGGGAATCTGTTCTTCGATAAATGAAACTTCTCCGTCGCCGAGCGCGCAGCAGGCAGTGCGTATTTCCTCATACGCGGTGCCTTACAGGGCTGTATTACAGTGGACTCTAGTCAAAGATACTAGCGCCAACAGCTTCATGGCTTCGCGCCACACTGGCGCATTGCGAGCGGGGAAATCCCTGTCAGCCATGCTGAAAGGACCCCCATGACCCCCCGCATAGCAGTTGCCGCCGTGACCTTCGACCGGCCGAAGGAACTGGCCGTCCTGCTGGATTCCATCAACGCCCAGACGGCCGCAGTGGACACAATCTGCCTGGTTGACAGCGGCAAAACCCCGGCGCGTGAAACAGCCGGTGTGCATCCAAACGTTGATTACGTCCGTTCGGAGGCCAACCTCGGCGGTGCGGGCGGCTTCGCCCTGGCAGCACTCAAGGCAGTGGCCAGCGGAGCCAAATGGATCTGGATGATGGATGACGACGCCGAGCCGGCGGATCCGGAATGCCTCGCCACGCTACTGCGTGAGGCTGAGGCAAGGGACCTGGAGGCGGTAGTTCCGCTGGTGACCGCGCCTGGCCAGCCGGACCGGCTGTCCTTTTTCTTCCGCCTTGACGGCAAGGTGACGCACAGCCGCGCCGAGGTGGAGAAGCTTGGCTTCCTGCCCAACGACGGGCACTTCTTCAACGGCGCGCTGATCCGCTCCGACGTTTTCTTCAAAGTGGGACTGCCGGACATGCGGCTGTTCATCCGCGGCGACGAGGTGGACTTCACCATTCGGCTGCGCAAGGCGGGCGTCAGGTTTGGCACGGTGACCACCACCGCCATCACCCACCCGCATGCGTTCTCGGAAACCCAGCATGTGTTTGGCGCAGGCTGGCACGTCATCGTCCCGGAGTCCGCGTTCAAGCGGTACTACTATTACCGGAACCGCGGCTACCTGATCCGCCGGTACTTCCGCGTCCGGTCCTTTATTGCGGACGTGGGCGGGTATGCAGGGTATTTCGCGCAGCGGCGGGACCTCAAAGGTTTCCTGGGTTGGGCCAGGTCCTTCTCTGCCGGCCTGCGTGGCAGGGGCTTTGCCCCGCTGGAGGACCAGAAGTTCTAAGAAGCACTTCCGGTCCTGCCGCGTTTACTTGCCGGGCCTGGGAACGGTTCGCTTCAAGCGGCGGCTTCCCAAAAGCCACAGCAGGACCCAGGGTTCTCCGAGCACGCGGTAGGCAACACGGCGGGGATGCAGCAGCAGCCGCCAGGCCCATTCCAGCCCCATCCGTCCCAGCCATCGTGGTGCAAGCTTCTGGAAGCCGGCCAGCTGTTCGATGGCTCCCCCCACTGCGCAGTAGGTGGCCGGGGGCATGTCGGCGAGGCGCCGCTGCAAGACTTCCTCCTGGAGCGGCATGCCCAGCCCCAGCAGGACAAGCTGCGGCTGCTGCGCGTGCAGCCATGCAACAGCCTGGTCTTCCAGGTCCCCGTTCCAGCCCTCACCGGGCAGTCCCGCCACCTGGGCGCCGGGGACGATCGATTCCAGTTGCTTAACGGCCGCAGCATTTGCCTCGGCGCCGGCGCCGACCACTGCAATCCGTTCCAGTCCGTGCACCTGGCCCAAAGCCGGAAGCCAGTCCGTGGTACCCAGCCGGTAGTCCATGACCGGCCCTTCGGCTTTGCCGGTCCTCCCCCACAGCCAGAGCACGGGCGCGCCGTCCAGCAGGACCACATCGCTGCGCTTATATAGGTCGTGGAAATTCTCATCCGAGAGCGACAGTGTGACGCTGTGCAGATTGTGCCCCAGTACCGTGCGCGTGGAGCCTTCCTCGACGAAGCGGCTGAGTTCCGCCACCAGGTCCGGAACGCGAAGCGGGGTCGCATCGACCTCCAGCACCGGGATCCGCTGACGGTCAAGCGCCATCAAGGCTCGGGGTCCCGAACCGGAGCCGGGACAGCTGCGGGCTCCTCGGAAGGAGACTCCACAGCGGCAGTCCGAACAACCGAAGACCCGCCGGCAGGGGCTGCTTCTGCCGGTGCTGCTTCCGCAGGCGCGGCTTCGGCAGGTGCCGCTGCTGTTGCTCCGGGTGCCGCTTCTGCCGGTTCCTCCTCGGCCATGGGGATCTCGCCCAGGCCCAGGACTCCGGGTACGTGCTCGCGAAGCTGGTCCAGGGTCACCGCACCGTTCCGGACCACGCGCAGGCGCGGACCCGTGGCATCGACAATCGTGGACGGTACTGCGGCCTCGCCTTCCAGTGGCCGGAAGCCGCCTTCAAGGTAGACCTCCACGGAGTCCGCCAGCTGCTCGCGGGCGGCGGCGGCGGTCTGTCCGGCGGCATGGCCGGTACGGTTGGCCGATGATACGGCCAGGGGGCCGGTAAGGGTCAGCAGCTCCTGGGCGATTTCATCGTCCGGCATGCGGAGGGCCACAGTGCCCTTGGTCTCGCCAAGGTCCCAGTCCAGGGATGGCTGCGCGTGCAGGATGAGGGTGAGGCCTCCGGGCCAGAAAGCTTCCGCCAGTTTGCGGGCGTCGGCCGAGACGTCCGTGGCGAGGCCGTCGAGGGCATTGATCCGCGGGATCAGCACGGGCGGCGGCATGGTGCGGCTGCGCCCCTTGGACACCAGCAGCATGGTCACGGCCTGGGGCGAGAAGGCGTCGGCTGCAATTCCGTAGACCGTGTCCGTGGGAAAGACCACGCACTTCTTTTCGCTGATGGCACGCTGGGCGTGCTCAAGTCCCTTGGCCCGCTCGTCGTCGCTGGTGCAGTTGTAGGTAGTGGTCACTCGCCTATTCTTTCATTCGCTGTGGTCCGGATCTGCGAGCAGGGCGCTGGTGGCGCGCTCCTTGCCGTTGAGGTCCAGATGCGTCCTGATCCCGGTCCAGTTTCCTGTCCCGGCCAAATGGTCCGAAATCCAACCCGCCTGGACTTCTGCATGCTCCATCACAAAGTAGCCCCCCGGCCGCAGGAGGCGGGCAGCGGAGGCAGCGGCCGCCGTCGGAAGTTCCATGCCGTCCGCTCCCCCGCCGTACAGCGCCTCCGGCGGGTCATGAAGGGCGACTTCCGGCTCGGTGGGGATGGCTTCGGCGGGAATGTACGGCGGATTGGACACCACGACGTCGAAAGTTCCGTTAAGCTCGGGCAGCGCGTTCCTTAGGTCCCCCAGCACAAGCCGGACACCCAGCGGTGCCAGGTTTTTTGCTGCCCAGGCGTGGGCGAAGGGGCTGAACTCGACGGCGTGCACCTCCGCGCCCGGCACCTCATGGGCGATGGAGCCTGCAATGGCACCCGAGCCCGTCCCGAGGTCGACGATCCGCGGGCGGGCCATCCCGCGGACGTGGTCGATGACCAGCTGCGCAACCGATTCGGTCTCGGGGCGGGGTACGAAAACGCCGGGGCCAACAGCCAGCTCAAGGTAGCGGAAATGCGCCACTCCGGTGATGTGCTGCAGCGGTATGCGGCTGGCGCGTTCCGCCACCAGCGCCTCGTAACCCTCCGGCGCGGGCGCATCTCCCAGCATCATGGCACGCAGCCGGCTGAGCCCCACGTTCAGCAGGTGGTCGGCCAACAGCTCGGCGTCCACCCGCGGACTGGGGACGCCGGCGTCGCGGAGGATGTCCGTTGCCGCGCTGACAGCGTCCGCAAGCGACTGGCCTGGCTCGAGTGTCATGTCTGGAATTTACCGAAGGGACTAGTCGCCGATGGCGTCCAGGCGTGCCTGTTCGTCCATCTCGATGGCGGACTGGATGACCGGCTCCAGGTCGCCGTTCATGACCTGGTCCAGGTTGTACGCCTTGTACCCGGTGCGGTGGTCCGCGATGCGGTTTTCGGGGTAGTTGTAGGTGCGGATGCGCTCCGAACGGTCCATGGTGCGGATCTGGGATTTCCGCTGGGCGGAGTTCTCGGCGTCGATCTGCTCCTGCTGGTGCGCCAGGATGCGTGCCCGGAGAACGCGCATGCCCGCTTCACGGTTCTGCAGCTGGGATTTTTCGTTCTGCATGGCCACCACGATGCCCGTGGGAAGGTGGGTGATGCGCACGGCGGAGTCCGTGGTGTTAACGGACTGGCCGCCGGGGCCGGAGGACCGGTAGACGTCGATCTTGAGGTCGTTCTGGTTGATCTCGAGTTCTTCGGGCTCATCCACTTCGGGCAGGACCAGGACGCCGGCGGCCGAGGTGTGGATGCGGCCCTGGGATTCGGTGACGGGAACGCGCTGCACCCGGTGCACGCCGCCTTCGAACTTAAGGCGGGCGTACACACCCTCGGCAGGATCGTTCGAGCTGCCCTTGACGGCAACCTGGACGTCCTTGTAGCCCCCAAGGTCGGATTCCGTGGCGGAAATGATCTCGGTCTTCCAGCCGCGGGACTCCGCGTACCGGGTGTACATGCGCAGCAGGTCGCCGGCGAACAGTGCGGCTTCGTCGCCGCCTTCACCGCCCTTGACCTCAAGGATCACGTTGCGGGCATCGTCAGGATCGCGCGGGATGAGGAGGCGGCGCAGTTTCGCAGCAGCCACCTCAAGGGCGGCTTCCAGCTCAGGTACCTCAGCTGCGAACTCGGGGTCTTCGTCCGCCATCTCTTTGGCAGCAGCAAGGTCATCCTGGATGGCTTCCCACTTGTGGTAGGCCTCAACGATGCCATTGAGCTGAGCCGAACGGCGCCCCAGTTTCCGGGCAAGCCGCTGGTCGGCATAGACAGCAGGATCCCCCAGCTGCGCCTGGATAGCATCATGCTCATCAAGCAGGCCCTGTACGGACTCAAACATTTAAAACCTCTTTCGACTTGTACAAGTCTAGTAACAATCATGTGGCGGCCGCGGCTGGTGGGCTTAACGACGAAGCCGCACGGATTTTTCCGCCCCGGGAGTGGCATCGGGCCTGCCGGAGCTGGGTGGCTGACGATCGAAGATCGGAAGCCGCCCAGCGTAGGGGCGGGGGCGGAAAAATCCGTGCGGCGTCAGCACCGGGGCAGCAAACTCAGCCGCTCACCGATGCGTTACTTGTCGTTATCCGACTTCGCGCCAAGCGTCGTCTTCTGGACCTGCATGAGGAACTCGACGTTGCTCTGGGTTTCCCGGATCTTGTTGGTCAGCAGCTCAAGGCTCTGCTGGGTCTCGAGTCCGGAGAGGACGCGGCGCAGCTTCCACATGATCTTGACTTCCTCGGGGGAAAGCAGGTTCTCCTCGCGGCGGGTGCCGGACGCGTTGACGTCGACAGCCGGGAAGATGCGCTTGTCAGCCAGCTGGCGGGACAGGCGGAGCTCCATGTTGCCGGTGCCCTTGAACTCTTCGAAGATGACCTCGTCCATCTTGGACCCGGTCTCAACGAGCGCGGTGGCCAGGATGGTGAGCGAGCCGCCGTTTTCGATGTTGCGGGCCGCACCGAAGAAGCGCTTGGGCGGGTACAGCGCCGCGGAGTCCACACCACCGGACAGGATGCGGCCGGATGCCGGTGCTGCCAGGTTGTAGGCGCGGCCCAGGCGGGTCATGGAGTCCAGGAGGACCACCACGTCCATGCCCATTTCCACGAGGCGCTTGGCGCGCTCGATGGAGAGTTCGGCCACGGTGGTGTGGTCGTCAGCGGGGCGGTCGAAGGTGGAGGCAATGACCTCGCCCTTGACCGTGCGCTGCATGTCCGTGACTTCTTCGGGGCGTTCGTCAACCAGCACCATCATGAGGTGGACCTCAGGGTTGTTGGTGGTGATCGCGTTGGCGATGGACTGCAGGATGAGCGTCTTGCCGGCTTTCGGGGGCGAGACGATCAGGCCTCGCTGGCCCTTGCCAATGGGAGCCACGAGGTCGATGACGCGGGGGCCGATCTTCTTCGGATCGGTTTCCAGCCGCAGGCGCTCTGACGGGTAGAGCGGGACCAGCTTGGCGAACTCGACGCGGTCCTTGAGCTCCTCGGCGGTCTTGCCGTTCACCGAGGTGACGCGGACCAGGGCGTTGAACTTCTGGCGGGCGGACTGCTGGCTGCGGTCTTCGCCTTCGCGGGGTGCGCGGATTGCACCGACGACGGCGTCGCCCTTGCGCAGGTTGTACTTCTTGACCTGGGCCAGGGAGACGTAGACATCGTTGGGGCCCGGCAGGTAGCCGGAGGTGCGGATGAACGCGTAGTTCTCCAGGACGTCGAGGATGCCCGCTACGGGCAGCAGGACGTCGTCCTCGGTAACCTCGACGTCGTCGACGTCGGGTCCCTGGGAACGTCCGCGGCGGCGGTCGTTGCGGTCGCGGAAGCGGTCGTTGCGGGAGCTGTTGTCCCGGTCCTGGCCGCCGGAGCGGTCATTGCGGTCGTTCCGGTCGCGGCGGTTGCGCCGGTTGCGGCGGCTGCCGCCGTCGGAGTCGTCGCCGTCGCGGTTGTCGT
>NZ_JBJURL010000150.1:0-2827 GCF_046097905.1 Pseudarthrobacter sp. NKDBFgelt
GGCGTCATCCGCGAATACGCTGACCGTCTGCCCGTGACGGAATCCACCAGGGTAATCACCCTGGGCGAGGGCGGCACCCCGCTGGTGCATGCCCAGAAGCTCTCCGAGCTCACCGGCTCCAAGGTGTACCTCAAGGTGGAGGGCATGAACCCCACCGGTTCCTTCAAGGACCGCGGCATGACGATGGCCATGACGGCGGCCGTTGCCTCCGGCGCGCAGGCGGTAGTCTGCGCTTCCACGGGAAACACCTCCGCCTCCGCTGCTGCGTACGCCACTGCGGCCGGCCTGAAGTGCGCCGTCCTGGTGCCTGAAGGCAAGATTTCCATGGGCAAGCTCAGCCAGGCGATCGCCCACGGCGCCACGCTGCTCCAGGTGGATGGCAACTTTGACAACTGCCTGGACATCGCCCGGAAGCTGGGGGAGTCCTACCCGGTGTTCCTGGTGAACTCGGTGAACCCTGCCCGCATCCAGGGACAAAAGACCGGCGCCTTCGAAATCGTCGACGCGCTGGGCGACGCTCCGGACATCCACGTCCTGCCGGTGGGCAACGCCGGAAACATCACCGCGTACTGGAAGGGCTACAAGGAGTACTCCGCTCCGTTCGAGTCCGAAACAGCGGGTACCCTTCCCGCCGTCTCCACCAGGACCCCCGCGATGTGGGGATTCCAGGCGGCAGGTGCAGCGCCTTTCGTCGCCGGCCACCCCATCACCGAGCCCGACACCATCGCCACGGCCATCCGGATTGGCAACCCCGCCTCGTGGGACGGTGCCATCGGCGCCCGCGACGACTCCGGCGGACTGATCGACTCCGTCACGGATGAGGAAATCCTGAACGCGCACCGCTGGCTGTCCGCCCGGGAAGGCGTCTTCGTCGAGCCGGGATCGGCCGCCGGCGTGGCAGGGCTCCTGAAGAAGCATGCCGCCGGGGAAGTCCCCACAGGCAAAACCATCGTCATTACCGTCACGGGCCACGGGCTCAAGGACCCCCAGTGGGCCCTGCGCACGGAGGACGGCAGCGACGTGCAGCCGGTCAAGGTACCCAACGACGTGGTCACCGTTGCTGCTGAACTGGGACTGGAAGAAAAATAGCCTTGGAAACCACCTCGCCGGCCGCCGTCGGACTGCAACCCATCGAGGCCGGCCAGATCGTCACCGTTCGGGTGCCGGCAACCACGGCCAACCTGGGCCCGGGCTATGACAGCCTGGGCCTGGCCCTTGCATTGCACGACACCCTGACGGTGGAGAGCCTGGAAACGGACGAGCTGCTGTTCGAGCTTCGCGGCGAAGGCGCGGAAAGCCTGCCCCGGGACGCGAGCCACCTCGTGATCAGGGCCATGGAGGCGGCGTTCGAACGACTGGGCTTCCGCCGCGGCGGCCTGAAGGTGACCGCTGACAACGTCAACCCCCACGGGCGCGGCCTGGGCTCCTCCGCCTCCGCGGTGGTGGCCGCAGTCTCGGCGGCCAACGCCATGGTGCCCGAGGCGCACCGGCGGGGCCGGGACTGGATCCTGCAGCTGACCAGTGAAATCGAAGGCCACCCTGACAACGTCGCTCCCGCCATTTTCGGCGGACTGGCGCTGTCATGGCAGGACAGTGACCAGTACAGCAGCACCAGCGCCACTGTGGCGGATTCGGTGATCCCGGTTGTGGCGGTTCCGGATTACGAACTGTCCACGGAAGCAGCGCGTGCCCTGCTGCCGGCATCGGTGGGCCACCACGCCGCTGCCATGAACGCCGGCCGCGCTGCCCTGCTGATCCACGCGCTCACGCACAAGCCTGAATTCCTGCTGGCCGGCACTGAGGACTACCTGCATCAAAGCTACCGGGCCGAGGCGATGCGGCCCAGCGCAGCCCTCATCGGTGCGCTGCGCGCCGCAGGCCATGCCGCCGTCGTCTCCGGTGCCGGGCCCACGGTGCTGGTCCTCGCCAACGGAGAGGCCGAAGCCGCCGCTGCCGTGGCTTTCATCGGCCAGTTCACCGCGGCCAACACGCCGGATATTGCCTGGCGCGTACTGAAGCTGGCAGTGGACGTCGAAGGTGCTAAGGTGGAGTTGCACCGGCGGTAATTCCGCCTATCTGATCTGCTATTGCACTTAGTTGCCGCTTGGTCTCTTACTGCGCAATCCATTCCGGTGCCGCCTGCTAGGTCTGTCGCAGGAATCTGCAGCACTCAAACTGCCCCTGAAGCGTCAGTCCGGCGTCCCGCCATGGGTGGAGCGCAAGGTGAATCAGTATCCGGCCCTGCTGGCCGAAATCCAACCGGCAAGGCCGAGCAATCCGGCTGCAGATCTGAACTGCAGCCCAGATCAAATCATCGCGTCCAGCTCCCAGTCTGGACGCCGTCGAGGGGGAAGGATCCTTCGTGACCGAAACCACTGAGCTGTCGCCAGCTGTGGAACTATCATCTTCTGCTGCCGAATCACCGGCAGCTCCCGCCAAGAGCAGCGGCCTTGCAGGCCTGAAGCTCGCGCAGCTGCAGGCACTTGCCAGCCAGCTCGGCATCTCAGGCGGTTCCCGGATGCGCAAGGGGGACCTGGTTTCGGCCATCTCCGCCCACCGCGCCGGCACCCCCATGACCAAGGCTCCCGCCAGGGCAACCGAAAAGGCTGTCGAATCCCCGGCCGCCCAGGCAGCTGCCCCCGCAGTTTCCTCCCCGGCTGCCGCAGAAGCAACGGAAGCTCCCGCGGAAGGAACCCGGGCCCGTGGCCGCGGACGCAGCCGGCGCGCCGTCAGCGACGGAGTTGTGGCGCCCGCAACCACTGAGCCGGCAACCGCTGAAACCAGCACCGCCGCTCCGGTTGAGGCAACCGCCGCCGAGGCCACCGAA
>NZ_JBJURL010000151.1:0-2649 GCF_046097905.1 Pseudarthrobacter sp. NKDBFgelt
CGTTGAACCTGCATGAACCCTCCCGCGATCCCGTGTGATGGACAGCTTCAGATAAGCACCTCCATCACGCGGAACTGTGCGGTTACGGGCCTCGTGCTGCACGTCAAAGACACCCCGGTTCCGGCCCCAGATAAGCTGGATGAACAGCGGGTCGTAGCCGGCCTCGATCAGATGAGTGACGTACGAGTGCCTCAGGGTGTGCAGGGTCAGTTCCTCCGGCAGGCCGGCGATCGTCCGCACCCGCTGAAAAGACCGGTCGAAGTTGCGGAAAACAGTGGAACCAGAGCGCTCCGAAGGCCACAGGCTAGCGGACCGGTCAGCGGTCGGGAAACGTTTCCGGCCGTCAGGGGAGAGCCAGTGCTCAAGGAGCCCAACCACCCAATCGAACTCGGGAACCGTCAGAACGGTGCGCCGTCGGGGTCCGGAACCCTTGGTTCCCTTGGCCCACCGCACCTGGAGTGCCCCGAAGCGGCCGAACTGCTCGACGTGCGGATTGGGACCAAAATCGACGTACTCGAGCATCACCAGTTCGCGCCGCCGCAGCCCGTATGCATAGCCCACCTTGAACGCCGTCGAGTCCCTGAATGCTGGCAGCCAGCGTTTGGAACCCTTGGCGAACTCTGTGTCGACCAGGTCGTCGGCAGCGTCGAAGAACGTCTGCAGTTCTGTCCGGGTGAACGCCCGGCGGCGTGCCGGCAGGGCATCGTCCGTCGTGTGTCGTGGCGAGTTCCACTCGAACACGACCTGCACCGGAATGTCCGCGAAGACCCGCTCACAGAACGTGGCCCAACCGTAACGCCCGTCCGTTAGATAGGAACAGAAAGCCCTGATGGCCCCGGAGTTTGTCCTCAGGGTTGATAACGCCAACCCTTTCTCTGAGCTGCGGCGGTCTGCCAGAAATTCATCCACGTGATGCGCCGACCACGTCCACGGATACTCGTTCGCGTGCTCCTGGAACTTCTGGATCGTCCCGCATGAGCTCTTGATGTACGACGTCGACAGACCGCGAGCCAGCATCTGTGCACGCCAGCCATCCACCATCGCCTCGAAGACTCGATCCTCGGCACGCAGCAGCCCGACATTCGCGTTGGTCAGAAAGGCCGGAATCCGCCCAGATTCGATACTCACTGAGCTAACTGTACGCAAAAATCTCTCATCTAATGAGAGACTACGTCACTGTGCCGCGGCGTCCCGCGCAAACGCTGACTTCCAGCAATCGACGTCAATTGGTCATTGCACCGCACTGACCTGCGCAAACATCAAAAAACAGGATGAGACGAGTTCTCTAATCTACTTCTACTCGTCCTACTCAAACGCCGATAATGAAGATTATGTAAAGCTGTACTCTGCGTATTGCATCAGATGAATCAATCCACCCCGATCCCCTATGGTTGCTTGGCTCGGCTCCTGAGCCTCGAATTCCGCGGATTTGTAGGCGGTGCTCGGCTGATGCGCAGTCACGCAAGCCGCTCCAAGCGGACCAAAGCGTCGGCGCTTGAGCGTCCCTGAAGGGCGTTTGACCTGCGGTTTTGCGCTGATGATGCATTTAATGAATCATTGATTCAGTTATTGAATGTGGTTTGAGGGCGACTTTGGGAGCGAACTGTGGCGGTTGACGGGTCCGGGCGCGTGCTGCAGTTGAATGCCGTTTCGTTGCTGCATCCCGAGGAGCAGACGCTCGAGGACATGTTCACCGGCTGGCGCAACCAGCAGCTCTCCCGGAATCTGCAGTTCGACACGATCGACAAGGGAATCGCCAGTGTCCGCAGGTTCGTGAACCATGTGAACGAGTTTCCGTGGAACTGGGCGCCGGAGCATGTAGAGGAGTACTTCGGTGATCTCCGCTCGATCCGTCAGCTGAAGCACTCCACCGTCCGCGGCTACCAGTCAATGCTCCGCCGTTTCTCGTCCTACGTCTCGAACCCCGATTACGGCTGGGACAGGGTCTGTGAGCAGCGTTTCGGCACGCACCCGTCCCAGGTCTTCTTCGACTGGAACACGGCAACCCACACCCAGGAGTACGAAGGACAGCCGTCGAAGAGGCCCTTTACCAAGGCCGAGTTGCAGATGCTGTTCGATCATGCGGACGACCAGGTCGAGCTCATTGCGGCGTCAGGCAAGAAGGGCTGGAAGGCAGCCTATCGGGACGCCGTCATGCTGAAAATCACCTACTCGTACGGGCTGAGGTTCAACGAGCTGCGTCACCTGCAAACCGTCGATTTCGCAACCAACCCTCAGGCGCGCAGGTTCGGAAAAGCAGGTGTTTGCAAGGTCCGGTTCGGCAAGTCACGCAAGGGTTCCCCCTACAAACCTCGCAGCGTCCTGACCGTCTTCGACTGGAGCGCTGGCATCATCGAGGACTGGCTCGCCAACGGCCGGGGAACTCTCGACACCCTGGATCTTTTCCCCAGCGAACGCGGCGGCCTGATCTGTGAATCAACCCTGCTGCGTCGGCTCCGGCGCTACCTGAACGAGCTGGACCTGCCGCTGGAGGGTCTCGATCTGCACTCCCTGCGCCGCAGCTATGCGACGCACCTGTTGGAGGACGGATGGGATCCTAGATTCGTGCAACTTATCTGGGGCAGGAACCGGGGTGTCTTTGACGTGCAGCACGGGGCCCGTAACCGTGCAGTTCCGCGTGATGGAGGT
>NZ_JBJURL010000152.1:0-2611 GCF_046097905.1 Pseudarthrobacter sp. NKDBFgelt
CTCGATAAGCAGCGCGGAACCCTGCGGGCCGCGGCATTCGTACATGATCTCGGTGTAGTCGACCACTTCACCGGTGATGGGCGGACCGGCCGGCAGGGCCGAGCGGCCGTCGTCGTCCACCACCAAGGCAGCGGGTACGGGAGGCGGGGGAGTCATCACTGCCGACGCCGACATGCGCTATGCCGCGGAACGCCGCGCACCCGCGCGGGTGGCGGTGGCCCTGACCATTCTTGGCGCCCTGATCCACGCCGCCGGCGTGCTGACCCGTGCGCTGGGCGCAGGCCGGGTGCCGTGGGGCAACATGTACGAATTCCTCACCACCGGCGCGTTCGTGGCCGTGGCGGTGTTCCTGCTGGTGCTGGTCCGCCGCGACCTCCGCTTCCTGGGAACCTTCGTGGTGGGCCTGGCCATCATCATGCTGGTGGCCGCCTCCGTGGCCTACTGGACTCCCGTGGGGCACCTGGTTCCCGCCCTCCAGAGCTACTGGCTGATCATCCATGTGTCCATCGCCGTGCTGTCCTCAGCCCTCTTCACCCTGACTTTCGCGATGTCCGCGCTGCAGCTGGTCCAGTCCCACCGCCAGAAGACGGTGGCTGCCGGCGGGGCGGACAAACTGGGCTTCATGCGCCTGGTGCCCTCCGCGCTGAGCCTGGAAAACCTGTCCTACCGCATCAACGCCATCGCCTTTATCGGCTGGACGTTCACCCTCATGTTCGGTGCCATCTGGGCAGAAAAGGCCTGGGGGCGGTTCTGGGGCTGGGACACCAAGGAAGTGTGGACCTTCGTGATCTGGGTTGTCTACGCCGGATACCTCCACGCACGGGCCACCCGAGGCTGGACCGGCACCCGGGCCGCCTGGCTCTCGATCGTGGGCTACCTCTGCGTGGTTTTCAACTTCACCATCGTTAACCAGTTCTTCAACGGGCTCCACTCGTACTCAGGGCTCTGAGCAGGACTTCTGTGGAGTTCCCGGGTGCCCGGAGACTTCTAAAATCGATGTAGCAACAGGGCTGTTCCCGGTCAGCCGGTAATGCTACGTTGGTTTCGTGCGCCCGTGATGAAGTTTGCTGGCGGAACAACAGTTTTTCCTGAGGTACCCATGAGCTATGTTCTCGCCGTTGACGTGGGAACCAGCTTCACAGCTGCTGCCATCGCCCGTTTTGACCAGGGCGGTTCCTCTCCCGAGTGCCTGCCGCTGGGACTCCGTGGAACCTCGGTACCCTCTGTTCTTTTTTACCCCGACAACGGCCCCGTCCTGGTGGGGGAAGCCGCAGAACGCCGCGGCCTGGATTCCCCCGGGCGGGTTGTGCGGGAATTCAAGCGCCGCATTGGCGACGCCGTGCCGATCTCCGTGGGCACACTGTCCCTGGCCGCCGAGGACGTGTTCGCCACCATGGCCCGCTGGGTGGCAGACCGTGCGGAAGAACGCCAGGGGGCGCCGCCGTCGGAAATCATCCTGACGTACCCCGCTGCCTGGGGCTTCCACCGCACATCCCTCATCAAAGGCGCCCTCGCCGCCAAGGGGCTCCACAACGTCACGCTGCTGACGGAACCGGAAGCCGCGGCACTCCATTACGCATCCCAGGTTCGGGTGGAGGACGGCAGCATCATTGCCGTCTATGATCTGGGCGGCGGCACCTTCGATACCGCTGTCCTCCGCAAGGAGGCCAGCAGCCGGTTTGAACTACTCGGGAAACCGGAAGGCTTTGAACACATGGGCGGCGCCGATTTCGATGCCGCCCTTTTCCGCTTTGTGGCTGAACATACGGATGGCGCCCTGGCCCGGCTGGACCCGGCAGCCCCCGGAGTGCTCGCCGCGCTTTCCCGGCTGCGGCGGGAGTGCGTGGAAGCCAAAGAAGCGCTCTCCAGCGACAGCGAAGCCAACATCTCCGTGCTCCTGCCCGGCATCCAGCAGCAAATACGCCTGGTCCGCCCCGAATTCGAAGCGCTGATCGAAGACCCCGTCCGGGACACCGTGGATGCCCTGGAAGAATCGCTAAGCCAGCTTGGGCTGGAGCCGGCTGACCTTACCGCCGTGCTGCTGATTGGCGGATCCTCCCGCATCCCCCTGGTTGCACAGCTGATCTCGGAGCAGCTTGACCGTCCCATCGCCGTGGACGCCGATCCCAAGGCCTCCATCTGCATGGGCGCAGCAGTTTCCGCGGTGTTGGGCCGGGCGGCTCTGGCGGCTGCCGCCGCGGCGGAATCGAGTCCGGCCGAAGCTCCCGGTGGGGCTGTTTCCAGCCCCGCCCCGGATGGTGCGCAGGCGCCGTTGCGGCTGGCCAGCTGGTCCCGGAACCCCACGCCTGCCCCGCAGTCCCTGGCGGCGGCAGCCCTCAGCCAGGGCCATGGTGACAAGGGCGGAGCTCATGCCCCGAAACCGCGGGTGCGGCTTACTGCCGTGGCGGCCACCGCCGTCCTGTTCACTGTCCTCACCGCCACGGCCGCCCAGAGCCCGGCAGGATTCAACAGCCTGACCTCTGTGTTCGTCCCGCCGGCCGGGGCCTCCAATGACCGGGCGGCGGTGCCCGCCACTGGCGCCGCGGGCGGCGGGACGAACACAGAGGTCAGGCTGTTGAATCCTGCCGGGCTCTGGGCGGCCGTGGCGGTG
>NZ_JBJURL010000153.1:0-2233 GCF_046097905.1 Pseudarthrobacter sp. NKDBFgelt
CCTCTCCCCGGCGGCCGGGACCCTCGTCCAGCTCGGCTCGGTCGCCCTCGGCGCCAGCAGCCTCGTGCGGACCCGCATTCTGACCCTGCGCGGCGCCGAGGTCATGGTGAGCGACGGCATCATCGCGCCGGACGGCTCGACTACCACCGGCCGGGGCACGCAGGTCAGCGCCCTGCTGGACGTGGAGGTGCAGTTCTGGTTCGACCTGGCCGTGATCCGCGTGCCCGAGGACCGTTCGATTCGGACCCGCTACAAGGCGGTGGGCGTTCGGTCGGAGTGGGGCGCCGGCACCGAGGCCGAGTACGTGCCGATCCCGGTGTTCGACCCCTCCCGGGGCTACGAGCTTGACATCCAGCCCGGTTCCCTGGTCGCCACGCCGCCGCTGGACGAGATCCTGCGCGTGTTCGGTGTCCGCGTCAGCCGCGACAACCCGACCTACCTCGAGGTCGAGGCAGGCATCGACGTGCCGCTGGGCCCCGTGACCGTGGACACGGTCCGCGTCCGGGCGAGGCTCGACGCCGTCGAGCCCCCGCAGCTGACCAAGCTCGGCGCTACGCTCGACATCCCCGGCACAGTCCACGGCGCGGGCTCGATCGAACTCACCGGCGCCGGGTTCAAGGCGGCGTTCGACCTGACCATCGTGCCCCTGAGCATCCGCGCCGCCGCGACCCTCGCGATCGAGACCAAGGCCAGCGTCACCGGCCTTTTGATCGGCGTAGAGGTCGAGTTCCCCGCGCCCCTCCCGCTGGGCAACTCGGGCCTGGCCCTGTACGGGCTGCTCGGCGGGGTCGGCGTCAACTACGGCCGGCTGGAGAACACCGCGGCGCGGGTCCCGGCGCTCGACTGGCTCATGGCGCAGCTCGCCCCGCCGCGGAAAAGCGTGATGCATCCGGACGGCTGGACCCACGGAGCCGGCTCCTTCGCCGTCGCGGCCGGACTGCTGCTCGGGACCACCGAGGGCGGGTTCATCCTGCACCTCAAGGGCATCCTCCTGATCGAAGTGCCCGGGCCCCGGCTGCTGCTTGTGATGAAGGCGGACGTCCTGAGCCTCCCGCCCGCCCTGGGCTCCACCCAGGAGGCCACCTTCCTCGCGGTGCTGGACATCGACTTCGGCGCCGGCACCATCACAGTCGGCGTCGTCGCGGACTACGCCGTCGAGCGGATCCTGCGCATCCACGTCCCGGTCACCGCCTTCTTCGACGCGCGGAACCCGGAGAAGTGGCTGGTCGACCTCGGCTCCTACGACGACCGGGTGACGGTGAAGGTGCTCGACGTGTTCACCGGCACCGGATACCTCATGGTGCACGGCGACGGCATCGCCATTCCGCCCCTGCCAGCCACGACCGGCCTGTCCGTGGCCACCGGCTTCCACATCCAGGCCGTGCTGATGGGGTCCAAGGCCGCCCGGCTGTACGTCGAGGCGGCGGCGGGGTTCGACGCCGTGCTCGGCTTCGACCCGTTCTTCCTGGCCGGCAAGGTCTATGTCCGGGGCGAGCTGCGGCTGTTCATCGTCTCGATCGGCGTGAGCGCCGAGCTGACACTCATGGTCGGCACCAGGATCCAGGACGGCGTTCCCCGTGACGACCCGTACGTGCACGGCGAGGTCTGCGGCCGGGTCGACTTCTTCTTCTTCAGCGTCAAGGGCTGCGTCGAGCTCACCATCGGCCACGAGCCGGACCCTGACCCGCCGGTGCGCGACCTGGTCGCCGGACTATCCCTCGCCGGACGGACGCCGGCGCTGCTCGAGGGCACCGCCGGCCGGCCCGCCGACTCGACCGTCGGTCACGCTGCGGAGGTGGAAAAGCCCGAGGGGGAGGACTCAGTCGTCCACGGCGAGGTGCCGACCGTGCCGCTCGACGCCGTCCCCGTGCTCCGCTTCCAGGTCGCGCCCGACGCCGAGGGGCTGAGCGTGCTGGGCCAGGCACCGCTCGGCTCGACCGGCGCGGCGGGCGCCGGCGTCTGGCGCCGGATCGGGGAACGCTGGTGGGCCTACAAGGTTACGGGCGTCACCCTCAGCGGCACCCTCACCGCGGGCACGACGCCGTCGGTATGGTGGAGCGCGTCGGCGCCCGGTTCGTCAACCGCCGAGCCGCCGGCGCTGGCATTGCTGCACTGGCTGCCGACGCCGTTCACGAGCACCGTCACGTACGGCGAGGTGCTGCGGGAGCAGGTCGAGCACCGCTGGGGGACCGTCTGCCGCCCGGCTGCGGCGGCGCGGCCGGGCGGCAGACGG
>NZ_JBJURL010000154.1:0-2119 GCF_046097905.1 Pseudarthrobacter sp. NKDBFgelt
CCATGAGCGGCGGGTTCAGCAGCGGGCGACGACGGCCCGGCAGGCTGGCGCCCGTCGTCGTCCGCTGCTGAACCCGCCGCTCATGGCACCCGCGGCGGCGCCCGCAGCAGAGCCCGCAGTGGAGCTCCCGGCGGTGGCTTCGACGGCGAAAGCGGCCTCAGGTGGCTGGCTGCGCGGCAATCAGAGTCCCATCCGCTCAAGCCACAGCTTGGCGTCGTGGATCTCGGGTTCGGTGGGCAGGTGGTCCGCGGACTCCCAGACCCTGTTGAAGCCTTCCATGCCGGCGGCGTCCACCACGGCGCGGACAAACCTGGCGCCGTCCGAGTACTGGCGCATCTTCGCGTCCAGGCCCAGGAGGCTGCGGATGAATTTTTCGATCACGCCGCGGTCCTTGCCGCGGTCGTTGAACCGCTGCCGGATGGTCTTCACGGACGGGATGATGCTGGCGTCCACGGCGTCCATCACCACATTGGCGTGGCCTTCCAGGAGGCTCATCACGGCGGTGAGGTGCGAGATGGCGGCCTTCTCCTCCGGGTCCTGGAGGAGGTCCAGTATGGCGCCCCGGCCGGGAGTGTTCCCCGAGGCGGTACGGTCCTTAAGCGAGCGGGCAGCAGCGGTGGCACGCTCCATCAGGGAATCGACGTTGCCCAGCAGGTGCACGCTGAGCTGGTCGATCTGTTCGAGCATGTGGTGCCGGAGCCACGGGGCCGCGGCAAACTGCACGCGGTGGGTCTGTTCGTGCAGGCACACCCAGAGCCGGAAATCCTCCGGGGTGACGTTGAGTTCGCGTTCCACCGCCACAATATTGGGGGCCACGAGCAGGAGCCTGCCGGCCGGCGGCGCGGTGGACCCTTCCGCAAGGGCAGCGAAGGGATCGTACTGGCCAAGGACCTTGCTGGCCAGGAAAGCCAGGACTGCGCCGAGCTGGCTTCCGGTGATGGCCCCGCTGACGCTGGCCGCGCCCGGGCTCAGCGTGCCCTGCCTGTTTTCCAGCATCTTTTCCATGGCGGGTTTGAGCATCACGGCGAAACTCTGCGTGTTGGCTTTGGCCCAGGATGCGCGGTCCACCACCAGCACGGAGGAGTCGCGGAGGTCGCGGGCGGCTTCCAGCCCGGTGATCTCGTGGACATGGTCAACGGACACATCCGCCAGGCGCCGCAGGCTGTCCACGGCCTCGCTGATGGCGGCCTGGTCCAGCACAGGCCCGGCCGGGGCCAGGCGCGCGGCGGTGGAGGCGGCGAGGTCCCAGTTGATCAGGGACTGTGCCGTGGCGGACAACGTCTGGGCTGACGACTCGCGTGCAGTGGGCTCCATGGTTCCCATCAGAACACAGCATGCTTGGGATAGTCCTTAAGTTCGCTCACCGGCGAACCTTTGCCCGCCATGTACGGGCCGCGCCACGGTGCTGGCCAGGGCCGCATGGGCACTGCTGGCGCGGCACCTTTCGTGCAGGGCAGGGCCGCCCTGGACCGACGCTCAGCGGCAGCCGCAGCCGGCGAGCGCGGTGGCGGCACGGTCCAGCGCCTCCTTGTTCCCCGCGGCACCGGGGGTCAGTCCGTTTCCGATGAAGGAAAAGACCAGAAGCCGGCCGTCCGCGTCCACCACGTAGCCGCTCAGGGCCAGCACTGTGTTCAGGGTGCCGGTTTTGGCGCGCACCAGTCCCGCACCCCGGGCGGTGGCGGCATCACGGTACCGGGTATCCAGGGTTCCGGAGAGGCCCGCCACCGGGAAGCCGTCCAGCGCCGCCCGTAGCCTGGTGTCCATGCCGGACGTGATGGCCCGCACCACCTCGGAAAACTGCCGGGCCGGGACCTGGTTGCCCATGGCCAGGCCGCACACGTCCACCAGCTTCATCCCCTCCGCACCCAGTCCGGCAGCGGCCAGCTGCGCACCCACCGCCGCCGTGGCGCCGTCGTTACTTCCCGGCAGCCCGTCGGCCAGCGCTGTCAGCCGCCCCAATGCTTCCGCCAGGTAGTTGTCTGAGTCCTGGAGCATCAGGTTCACCTGCTCCGCAACAGTGGCGGACTGGACTTCGCCCAGCACCACCGGCTGGCTGGCCCCCTCCCCCTCCGGGCGTGCCGGGGCCGTCGTGCGTGCTGGGGCCGTCGTGCCGGCTGCC
>NZ_JBJURL010000155.1:0-2100 GCF_046097905.1 Pseudarthrobacter sp. NKDBFgelt
GCCGCGGCCAGGGTAAGGAAGAGCGCGAGCACTGCGGCGGAAGGCGGGGTCATGGCGCTCCAGCCCCTGCTGCCGCGGCCACCAGCCGGGCCGACCACAAGCGCCCGGCCACTGTCAGGCCGGCTCCGGCTGCAAGTGCTGCGAGTCCCCAGGGTGTTCCCAGCAGGATGGCGAGAGGGTCCACGCCCAGGGCCATTCCCAGGCCCAGCCCCATCAGCGGCAGCCAGGTAAGGAGGCTGACGGTGGCCTTTGGTCCGGCCAAGGCCGTCTGGCGGGCCGCGTCGGCGTCGTCCTCCACTTCAAGCTGTGCGGCGAACCTGGTCAGCACGTCTGCGAGCGGACAGCCGCTTGCTTCCGCGATATCGAAGCAGGCCGCGAGCTCCGACCAGATGCGGGACTCCCTGTCCCGCCGGGGAAAAGCGGACGGCGACGCCCGGCGGATGGCTTCCGAAACGGGAATGCCGCGGCCGGCCGCAGCACGCGCGGCGGCCAGCATGGCACCGGATCCCGCGGACAGGCCGTACGCATGGGAGCCGGAAGAACCATAGACGTCCCAGATCTCCTCCCAGAGCCGCGCCGGCGTGCGGCCGCCTTTGAGTAGCGCGGCGAGTTGCTGTACCACCAGGGTCATGGGGGCCGCAGGCCGTTCTGCTCCCCTGCCGGCGCCACGCAGCTTTCCCGCAAAGCCGCCCCGTGAGGGCTCTTTTGGCCCCGGAACCGGGCCGGACGCGCCCGTGCGGCGCAACCTGGCGGGTGCACCCAGCGGCGGCCTGGCAAGCAGCACCGCAGCCAGTCCCAGGGAAACGACAAGAAGGAGGATCATACGGGCGGTCCCGGGTCAAGCCCCAACCGTGCCGCCAGCGCGGTCCACCCGGGGCCGGCGGCCACTCTGCCTTCAACACTTTCCAGGGCAGGCTGGACGGTGAGTCCGCCGGGGCCGTCCCCGATCAGGCCCACGCACGCCACTGCCCGGCCCCGGTGCGTCCTGTCAACGTGGATGACCACGTCCAGCGCGCTCGCTGCCTGAAGCCTCACGCCGTCAGGATTCATTCCGGCGAGCGCACCGAGCGCAGTGAGCCGGGCGGGAACAGCAGCGGCAGTATTCGCATGGATAGTCCCGCCCCCGCCGCTGTGTCCGGTGTTCATGGCAGTGAGCAGCTCCCGGACTTCCGCGCCGCGGCATTCACCCACCACCAGCCTGTCCGGCCGCATGCGCAGCGCTTGCCGGACGAGATCGCCAAGATCCACCTCGCCGCCGCCCTCCAGGTTTCCGTGGCGTGACTCCAGGGACACGACATGCGGATGGACAGGATTCAGTTCCGAGGCATCCTCGATGAGGACCAACCGCTCTGCCGGACTGCACAGTCCAAGCAGCGTGGAGAGCAGGGTGGTCTTGCCGGACCCGGTGGCCCCGCTGATGAGGAAGCTCAGCCTGCGCTCCACCACCCGTTCCAGGACACACTGCAGTCCGGAGCTGAACATGCCGCTGTCCCGCAGCTCATCCATCGTGAAAACACGTTCGCGCCGGATCCGGATGCTGAGCAGCGTCCCGGCCGTAGAGACGGGCGGGAGCACGGCGTGGACACGGTAGCCTCCGACCAGCCGCACGTCCACGCAGGGTGAGCCGTCATCAAGGCGCCTGCCGCCTGCCGCCACGAGCCGGCAGGCCAACGCCCGGAGCTGGGCCTCGTTGTCGAAGGCCACGGTCACCCGCTCTATGCCGCGGCCCCTGTCCACCCACACGGACCCGGGAGCATTCACAAAGATGTCCGTCACGGCCGGGTCCCGGGTGAGAGCCTGCAGCGGGCCCAGGCCGTTCAGCTCGGCGCTGATCCGTTCCACGGCGGCGAGTGAACCCGCCGTGCCCAAGAGCTTCCCTGTGGCCTGCACCGCCGCAGCCACCCGCGAGGGCGTCACCGCGGCCGCGTCCGACATCATGGACTCCCGCACGGATTCGAGAAGTCCCAGGTCAACAGCCTGCCGCTCACCTGTGCGGTGTCCGCGTCTGCGCCATTCGCCGGGCCCGGGTTCGCCCGGGCGCCCGCCCTCCTGGCGGGGACTGTCCAGGCGCGGCCTGTCCTGCCGGGGACTGTCCTGGCC
>NZ_JBJURL010000156.1:0-2056 GCF_046097905.1 Pseudarthrobacter sp. NKDBFgelt
GGTTTACGGCAGCGATCCTGGCGGTTGCCTCAACGTCAACGCGGGCTGCGCGGATGAGGCCCAACTGGCGGAAGGCACCGTGACGGCGGCGGCCGGTTCGCGGACCCTGGCGGATGAGATCGGCAAGGGTGCCGGGCAGGTGCCCAACCCGGATGATGCCCAGAAGAGCAACCTGTCCCGTGTCATGGCCGACCCCGTTGCGGTCAGCAACGTCTCGCAGGCCAAGGCGGAGTCCTACGGTGCCGGGCTGGCGCCGTTCTTCCTCACCCTCGCCTTGTGGATCGGCATCTTCATGCTGGTCCAGGCCATGCGTCCCATTACCCAGCGGGCGCTGGCCTCCAATGCCCCGTCCTGGAAGATCGCCGTTGGGGGCTGGCTGCCGTTCCTGGCGGTTTCGGTGGTGCAGGCAAGCCTCCTCACCCTGGTGGTAAACCTCGCCCTGGGACTCGATCCCGCGCATCCTGTGCTGATGTGGCTGTTCATGCTTGCGGCGGCCATGGCGTTCAGTGCGATCATCCAGGGCGTTGTTGCGCTGCTGGGGTCGCCAGGCAAACTCGTGGTGCTCATTCTGCTGGTCCTGCAACTGGTGTCCTCGGGCGGCACGTTCCCCTGGCAGACCACGCCGCAGCCGCTCCACGCAGCGCATGAAATCCTCCCCATGGGTTACGTGGTGACCGGCATGAGACACCTCATCTATGGCGCTGACCTGTCCATGATCGCCCCCACCGTCCTGGGTCTGGCGGGCTACACCACCCTGGGTGTGGCCATGTCCACCCTGGCCGTGCGCAGGAACAAGTACTGGACACTGAAGACGCTGAAGCCCGAGATCGCGGTATGACCGCCGAACCGCTGGGACCAGTGAAGACCCTTCGACCCGCCAGGACCACCGCCACCAGGCAAAAACTCTTCGACGCCTCCATGGAACTCATCGGCGAGCGGGGAGCAGCGGGGGTCACTGTTGACGAGATCGCAGCCGCAGCGGGCGTCTCCAAAGGGACCGTCTACTACAACTTCGGCAGCAAATCGGAGCTCATTGCGCAGCTGCTCCGCCACGGGGTGGACATCCTGAAGGCACGCCTGCAGGAGGCACCGGGCCAAAAGGCGCCAAACCAGGATGCACCAGGCCAGGGGGCAGCGGGGCTGGAGGACGCGGCCCAAGGGGCAGCCACCGCGTACGGAGACCCCCTGCTCGCGATGGAGGCCATGATCGGGCAGGCCCTGGACTTCATGTCTGAATACCCGTCCTTCGCCCGGCTCTGGGTCAGCGAGAACTGGCGTACGCCCAGTGAGTGGCAGGGCACGTTCGCTGTCCTGCGGGGCGAGCTGCTGGCAGTGATCGGGCAGGCAGTGGAAAGGGTGGCTCAGGCCTACCCCGTGGACAACACCGTTTCGCGGGGCAGCCTCGAGACCGCAATCTTCGGTGCCTGCTTTGTTGTGGGGCTCGACCGCCAGACGTACCACCCTGAGCGCACCCGTGACCAAAGCGTTGCGGCGATCATGGCCATCATGCGCGGCTACGTGCTGCAGCAGCCCGGTCCTCGGGGATGATGGAGCGTATGGGGAACAGCGGAAAGTTCGCGGTCATTGCGGGCATTGTTGCGGCCGGCCTGCTGGTGCTGACCGGAATGACGCTCGCCGAGCCGGTGTTCGTGGCATTCCTCGGTGTCCTGGCGCTGGCGTGCCTGGCGTGCATTATCGAAATCCTGAACCGGGGACGCCGCTTTGCCCTGCTGGCTGCGGGCGCGGGAACCAGCTTCACCGTGGCCTTCTCCCTCGCATTTGTCAGCACGTGGGAGCTGGCCTTTGCCGGCGAGCCCTCGGTCTTCGGCACACCGCTCCCCACCGGCGACCCGGACAACTACTTCTTCGGCGCTGCCGCTGCAGCCCTGGCAACACTCTGTGTCCTGTTCCTCGGTGCGGCCTGGCCGGGGAGGCGGCGGCTGCGCACCGCGGCCAGCACAAGCAGGCAAGGGCAGGGCAGGCCCGGAAGAGGCGCAGCAGGGAACAGACGTACGACGACGGCGGCCCGCCCGGCTGCCAAGGGTTCGGCCAGCGC
>NZ_JBJURL010000157.1:0-2040 GCF_046097905.1 Pseudarthrobacter sp. NKDBFgelt
CCGGGGCGAAGATGGCGAAGTCGGCGTCGTAGCCCAGGGCCAGCTGTCCCTTGGTGGAGAGCCGGGCCAGGGCGGCGGGCTTCTCGCCCATCCAGGACACCACCTGCTCCAGCGGGATGCCGCGGTGGCGGGCCTCGGTCCAGATCAGTGAGAGCCCCAGCTGGAGCGACGAGACGCCGCCCCAGGCCACGGCGAAGTCACCGTTCTCCAGGTCCTTCAGGTCCAGGGTGGAGGGGGAGTGGTCCGAGACGATGCAGTCGATGGTGCCGTCCAGCAGGCCCTGCCACAGCAGCTCCCGGTTGGAGGCTTCACGGATGGGCGGGCAGCACTTGTAGGCAGTGGCGCCGTCCGGGATTTCCTCGGCCATCAGCGTGAGGTAGTGCGGGCACGTTTCCACAGTGAGCTTCACGCCGTCGCGCTTTGCGCTGGCAATCATGGGCAACGCGTCCGACGACGAGAGGTGCAGGATGTGCGCACGCGCACCGGTCCAGCGGGCCCGTTCGATCACCTCGGCGATGGCCTTGTTCTCGGCGCCGCGCGGGCGGGAGGCCAGGAAGGTCTGGTAGTGGTCGCCGCCGGGGTGCGGGGCGCGGTCGATGGCGTGCGAGTCCTCGGCGTGGACGATCATCAGCGAGTCGAAGGACTTGAGCTCGGCCATGTCCTCCTCCATCTCGTCCGCGTCCAGGTGCGGGAACTCGTCCACGCCGGAGTGTAGGAGGAAGCACTTGAAGCCGAACACGCCTTCGTCATGCAGGGCACGCAGGTCGCCCTTGTTGCCGGGGATCGCACCGCCCCAGAATCCGACGTCGACGAACGCCTGGTCCTCGGCCACCTCGCGCTTGAGCTTGAGGTTTGCCACGGTGGTGGTGGGCGGGACGGAGTTCAGCGGCATGTCGATGATGGTGGTGACGCCGCCGGCCGCTGCTGCACGGGTGGCGGAGGCGAAGCCTTCCCACTCGGTGCGGCCGGGCTCGTTGACGTGGACGTGGGTGTCCACCAGGCCGGGGATGAGGGTTTCGTCGTCAGCCAGTTCGATGACTTCCGCGCCGGCCAGGCCGTTGCCCAGCGGCTCGAGGGCCACGATCTTGCCGCCGCGGACGCCCACTTCACGTGGAGCCAGGCCGGCGGTGGTGAGGATGCGCTGGCCGCGGATGACCAGGTCAAAACGTTCTTCAGACATGGAGGTCCTCCTTGGTGGTTGCGGAGCGGGACAGCGTGGTGGCTGCCAGCCTTCCGCTGATCTGTGTGCCTAGCTGCTCCAGAAGCGGCGCTGCCTCTGCTATGCACCTGTCTACATTGCTTTCAAGCTCGGTCAAAGCGTAAACGTCCTCGAATCCGGCGGCGGCCGCCTGCCCCTGCGCGAGGGTGGTCCGCCCGCAGACGGCAACCACCGGGACGCCCTGCGCGGCGGCTGCCCGGGCCACGCCCATGGGGGTCTTGCCCAGCAGGCTTTGTTCGTCCAGGCTGCCTTCGCCGGTGATCACCAGGTCGGCGCCGGCCAGCCTCTGCTCCAATTCCGTGAATTCCAGAACGACGTCGATGCCCGGGCGCCGGGTTGCGGCCAGGACGGCGATGGCTGCGTAGCCGACGCCTCCTGCCGCTCCGGCGCCGGGGGCTTCCGCCGCTTTGAAGGCCCTGTTGGACGGGCCTTCCGAACCGATTTCCCTGGCCAGGACTTCGACAAACCTGGCCAGGGCGGCGTCGAGCATGCCGACGTCCTGTTGTGTGGCGCCTTTCTGCGGGCCGAAAATCGCCGCGGCGCCCTGGGCGCCCAGCAGGGGATTGTCGACGTCGGATGCCAGCACAAAGCGTGTGTCCTTCAGTCGGGGTTCGAATCCGCTGAAGTCGATCCGGTCCAGGCGGGCCAAAGCGGCACCGCCGGACGGAAGGTCGTTGCCGGCGGCGTCGAGGAGCCTGGCGCCGAGGCCCTGCAGGACTCCGGCGCCGCCGTCGGTATTGGCACTGCCGCCCACGCCCAGGATGATGCGGTTGCAGCCGGCATCCAGGGCGGCGCGGATGAGCTGGCCGGTGCCCAGGCTC
>NZ_JBJURL010000158.1:0-2029 GCF_046097905.1 Pseudarthrobacter sp. NKDBFgelt
CGGCAACGCGGCCTCGGCAACTTGGCCCACCGTCGTCGTGCCCTGGTCCACTGACGCGGGAGGCGCCGCCAGGGCGCCGACGCCCACTGCCGCCACCACGGCGGCCGTTGCCATGCCGGCCCACAGCCTGTTGCTGATGGCCGGCCGTCCAGTGGTGATCTCGGTGCGGGGTTCATCCGTGGCGAAGCTCCTGCTGGGACCTTCGGGGGTGGAAAGGTATGGCTGGTTCATGGGTAGCCCGTCCAGGCTCGGTCCAGCCGGGCCGGAACAGTGCGCTTCGGCGGGCGGGACGGATCGAGGGGAACGCGCCAGTAGCCTCCGTTGATGCGGGGCCGCAGGAAAGGCGCGGGATGGAGGCATCCGCATACCCAGAAAATACGGAGGCTCCGCGAGGGGCGGGACCCCGGGAAGCAATTCCGGGGGACCGCCGGCACTGTGTTCGGTCCTAGGAATCCCGAGTCTAGGAAGGGCGCACCTTAGCGGCACCAGTAGGAATTACCCGAATATTTAAGTGCGGTACTTGGTGGCGCGGAACCTGCTACTCAACCGCGGAAGGCCCGGTACTTGCCGGGCAGCAGTGTTTTCCGGACAGCCGTGGGCTAGGGCGTTCGCCGTTCCTGGAGGGCCGCGATCTCACGCCGCAGCGCGGCAATTTCGGCCGCGAGGTCCGCCACTTCCGCACGGACCGGTTCCTCTGCCTCGGAGACTGCCTCAGCCGTATCCTCTACCCGCTGGACCAGCCACGAGGCGATGGACGCCGTGACCACACCCAGCACGGCGATGCCGCTCATCATCAGGGCAGCGGCAACCATCCGCCCGATCGGCGTCACCGGGTACATGTCGCCGTAACCCACGGTGGTGATGGTGGTCATGGCCCACCACAAGGCATCGCCAAAGGTGATGATCTTCGCGTCCGGGGCCGACTGCTCCACGTCCAGGACCGCCAGTGCGCCCACAAACACCAGCATGGTGGCCGAGCCCACCACATAGGTCACCACCCGGCCCCTCAGGGTGTCGCCGAGTGTCCGGTGCAGCACGGACAACAGTGTCACAAGCCGCAGGAGGCGCAGCGGCCGGAAGAACGGCAGCGCCACAATCACCAGCTCGTGCAGGTTCCGGACAAACCAGCTTCCGCGGTTGGCTGCCAGCCACAGGTTGGCCAGGTAATCCACGGCAAAGATTCCCCAGGTGGCCCACATGACAGCCTCGAGCAAAAGGGCTGCACTGCCTTCGATCCGGCCAATCACCTGCCACGCGTAGGCTCCCAGGAAGACGAGCGCCGTCACCGTGAGCGGCCAGTCCGCCAGGTCCCGGTAGCGTTGTTGCGTCATGCAGGAAATCCTACTGGCACGGCTGCAGGACGCTGCGAACACAATGTTACTGGCGGGTAGCATTGGGGGATGCACCTCCTCCTAAGAACCCTGCTGATGCTGGTCCGTTCGTCGCGCCGCCCGCCCCTGACCGTCTGGGACAGTTCCTCACTGCCGCTGCGGGTCCTGCCCACGGACATCGACATTGCCATGCACGTGAACAACGGCATGTACCTGTCCCTCATGGACCTGGGCCGGTTCGACCTGATGGTGCGCAGCGGAGTCTGGCAGCGGATGCGCCGGCGCGGCTGGGGCCCGGTGGTGGCCGCGGAGACTATCGCCTTCCGGAAGTCCCTCCAGCTGTGGCAGCACTACACCATCGAGACCCGCATTATCGGGCTGGATGCCAAAGCCATCTTCTTTGAACAGCGCATGGTGGCCGACGGCGAGGTGTACGCCCGCGCGTACATCGCCACCCGGCTGGTCCACAAGGGGCGGCCCGTCAGCCAGGCGGACATCCTGAAGGAGTTCGGCGAACCGCCCGCGGACCTGGTGCTTCCCGACTGGATCCACGAATGGCGTGCGTCCAGCACACTGCCCGGGAGCCGGACACCTGCCCCGCACAGCTGGAAAGCGTAGTGGCCTAGGGCGTGTCTCCTAAATTGAGGGATGGCTGGCTGGAATGCTTAAGGTGTGTCGCGAACTTCTGTCTTGAGTGA